>JALYLK010000198.1 GCA_030774275.1 Actinomycetota bacterium | reverse complement strand
GCGATGTCGTACTCGCGGCGATCGCGGCCCGCACGACTCGCATACACCTCGGGTCTGCAGTCATCGTCCTGAGCTCGGACGACCCCGTCCGCGTCTTTCAACGCTACTCGACGCTCAACGCGATCTCCGGCGGCCGGGCCGAGGTCATCCTCGGACGAGGCTCCAGCATCGAGTCGTTCCCGCTCTTCGGATACGACCTCGCCGACTATGAGGATCTCTTCGAGGAGAAAGTCGATCTCTTCGCCGAGCTACTCAAAGGCCGACCGGTCACCTGGCACGGGAAGACCCGTCCTTCGCTCGAGAACCAAGACGTCGTGCCCCACACCGAATCCGGCCCCTTCCCGGTCTGGGTCGGTGTGGGCGGCAGTCCGCAATCGGTCATTCGGGCCGCACGCTATGGGTTCTCGCTGATGCTGGCGATCATCGGCGGCTCGCCGGCACGCTTCGCTCCCTTCTCCCAGTTGTTTCGCGAGGCCCTCGAGAACTTCGGTCGAGACCCACTTCCGATCGGAGTGCACGGGCCGGGTCACGTCGCTGCCACCGACGAGCAGGCATGCGACGAGTTCTGGCCGCGCTATCTCGAGGTGATCCGTGCGGTCAGCGGATCCCGCGGATTCGCAATCCCCACGAAAGACTCTTTCCTGTTCGAGATCGGCCCGCGAGGGGCGCTGTACGTCGGCTCCCCGGAAACGGTCGCCCGGAAGATCGCGAACAACCTCACCACTCTCGGCGCGAACCGCTTCGACCTCAAATACGGCATGGGTGGGCTGTCCCATCAAGCGCTGATGACCAACATCGAGCTGTACGGCACGCAAGTCGCCCCGCGGGTTCGCGAGCTTCTCGCCTGACGACAGGCCGCCACGGCTGGCCCACCGGCGGATGCGACTCGCGCCATACTGATCTTGCAGGTGGTCGGGTTCTGATCGTCCGAAGGGCCCGGCGGCGTCGTTGCGGGCCTGGGACAGGTCCGGGGACCCGGTCGCCAGACATGGCCCGGGACCCGGTCGCGCCGCAAAAAGCGCCTGAGCTTTCCAGCGGGACCTGGTCCCGAGATAGGTCCGGGGACCCGGTCGCCAGACATGTCCCGGGACCCGGTCGCGCAGCAAACAAGGCGCGCTGAGCTTCCCGCGGGACCTGGTCCCAGGACCGGTCCGGGGACCGGGTCGCTAGACATGGCCGGGACAGACTTGGCCGCCGTGCTACAAGAGAGGAGCCTTGATGAGCGAACACCACCCCGGAGACGACCAGCATCGGCACGAGTCCCCGCTCTTGCACGAGCAGGAGCAGGAGCACAAGGGGTACGGCGACGACGAGGGCGAGCGTGAGGAGATCCTCGAGCGCGAGGAGGGCGAGCAGCCGGAGCCGGCTGCGTAAGGGACCCGAATGAGCGCCTGGACAAGCGACGAGCTCGACAAGATCGCGGCCGCGGACGAGTTGCAACTCGCGTCCGAACAGCCTGACGGCACCCTGCGAAAGCCGGTGACGATCTGGGTCGTCCGCCTCGGGGACGACGTCTACGTTCGGTCGGTGAATGGGCGCACCTCGCATTGGTTCCGCGGCACCGAGGACCGGCACCAAGGTCATGTCCGCGCCGGCGGCGTGGACAAGGACGTCCGCTTCGTCGAAGCCGGCGACGACGTCATCGACGAAATCGAAACCGCCTACCGGACGAAGTACCAGCGCTACGACGCCGGCGAAGTCGATCCGCTGTTCACGCCGAACGCCCGAGCGGCGACGCTCGAGCTCGTTCCGCGCTCAGCCGCTTCGTAGTCCAGTCGCGCGAGGCCCCTTGAGGGCGTCGAGGCCGCCGCGCAGGAACGTGATGATCGGGTCGATCTGCGCTGCACGGTCGGCGGCGGTCTTCGGTTCTCCCTTCGGGCCGTCGTCTCGCTCGGTCAGGACGTTGAAGGCAGCTGTGAGAGACGCTGCGACGACCTGAGGGCGAAGGTCGTCGTCGGCTGCGCCGAGATCCTTGGCGATTGCCGGGGCGATCAGCTCCTCGAGCGAGGCGAGCCGGGCTCGTAGATGACTACGGAGCGTCTCGTCGTTTTCGATGCACATACGCATCTTCAAGTCGAGGTCGGTCTTCTCGAGCTCGTGCAACGAGAGGATGAACTTGCGCACAGTCTCGAGTGCGTCCTCGCCTTCCGGCCGTTCGGCGAGCGCCTGCGCGAGCGCGTCTTTCATGAGCGGAAAGTCGCTGAAGAGGATGTCTTCCTTGCTCGGGAAGTAGGCGAAGATCGTCCGCGTCGAGACCTCGGCCGCCTCCGCGATCTCCGGCAGGGTCGTGGCGTGGTAGCCGCGCTCGGCGAAGAGCTCGCGCGCGGCGGCGGCGATCGTCTCGCGCGTCCGCTGCTTCTTTCGCTCGCGTAGACCGAGTTCCGCGTTCACGGCGCTCAGTATACGCATAAATCCTGCACGTCGCGAAGATTTGCGCTATGTGCAGCCTTCGTCTAGTCTCTGCACGTCGTGCAAATTTGCAAAACGTGAAGTTTCTCCCCCGGATTGGAGCTTTCGATGCTGAAGCTGACTCGCTGGACAATCGCACATCGCCGGATCGTCGTCGTCGCCTGGATTGTCCTCGCC
>JALYLK010000197.1 GCA_030774275.1 Actinomycetota bacterium | reverse complement strand
GTGACGTGATCCGCCCCGACCGGCGGGACGATCCCATTGACCTTGAAGATCCAGCCGTTGGAGCCACCGGCCGGATAGCGCCCGATCTGGTCGACATACGGGCCGAACGAGGTCGTCGTGACGTGGTAGAAGAACTCACCGGCCAGGCTGGCCGACTCGAGCGCGTCGAGCGCGTTCGCCTTCACGTTCAGAGTCGGCTCGGTGGAGCCGAAGATCGTCTCCGTCTTGCCTTCGACGCGGACATGGACACGTGCGGCGAGAGCCGCGGGGACGAGCACAAACGCCGCTGCGGCTGCAGCGACCAGAGCGAGGGAACGACGAGACACGAATCCTCCTTCCGCGAGGAGTTGTCGGAATCCGGTGCCAGGCTTCAGCCTGGCTCCGGCGTTTTCGCGGCGAACGACAGGTCTTCTGACTCGGGGCTCCCTCTTCCGCCGCCTTCCCGGCTTGCGCCAGTGGCTCTTGGCAGAGGAGCGTCTCCCCTCACAGCGGCGGGACCGTCCCGGATTTGCACCGGGTTCCCTTACCGCTCGCCTTTATCGGAGCCGAGACTAGCATGGCTCCGTGCCGACTTCGCGCGCCGTTTCCGCCTGGCTGCCGGTCGTCCTCTGGGCGGCGGTGATCTTCGCGCTCTCCTCGATTCCCCACCTCGGGACGGGCCTCGGCACCTGGGACACCGTGCTTCGCAAGGGCGCCCACGTGACCGAATACGCGATTCTCGGCCTGCTGCTCCTCCGCGCGACCGGACGCGAGGCGCCGGCTTTCCTACTCGGGGTCGCCTACGCGATCACGGACGAGTTTCACCAGCATTTCGTGAGCGGTCGCCACTCCTCGCCGATCGATGTGGCGATCGACTCAGCCGGCGTTCTGATCGGCATCCTCGCCCTCGCGCGTGCGCGCCGCTGGACAGGGTCGACGTAGAATCGACGTAATGGCTGAGCGCAAGCCACTCGACGATCGCCAACTCGACGCTCTGCTCGAGCGGTTCGACAAGCTCGTGGACGAGATCCACGTGCTCAACCGCCGGCTCGACCACGCGGAGGGCTTCGCCCGGCTCGCGCACGAGCTCCGGAGCCTGAACGAGTCGCTGCAGGCGATCGCCTATGCCGCGCTCGGGCAGCAGGGCCCGCAGGTACGCCGCCGCCGGACCGGTTAGTTCGAGAGACGGTAGAGCTGGCCGTTCAGCGAGACGGCGTAGAGCGCGCCGTTCGCACCTTGGCCGAACGAGGAGAGGCTCGAAATGTGGCTCGACTCGCGGCGGTTGTCGACCGCTTTGCCACCCGAGATACGGAGGCTCCAGATCGTCCCGCTGCAGAAGTCGCCGTAGAAGTAGCGCCCGCGCGCTGACGGCACGGCGCTGCCGCGGTAGACGTAGCCGCCGGTCACCGAGCAGTTCCCGCCCGCATGGCTATACACCTGGACCGGCTTCACGAGCGTTCCGGCGTGGTTGAGGCGAGAAACGTTGTACGGGGCCAAGCCCTCGAACGCAGACCAGCCGTAGTTCGCAAGACCGGTCGCCGAGTGTGGGCGGTAGTCGATCTCCTCCCACGTGTTCTGGCCGACGTCGCCGATGTAGAGGTCGCCGTTGGCCCGGTCGAAGGAGAAGCGCCACGGGTTCCGCAGGCCGTAGGCGTAGATCTGCCAGTGCCCCCCGTTCAGGCGCAGCAGCTTGCCGAGCTTGCGGGAGAGATTCTGTGAGTTGTTCGGCGGGGCGCCTCCGGAGCCGCCGTCGCCCGTGCCCGCGTAGAGCCGGCCGTCCGGCCCGAACTCGAGCTGCCCGCCGTCGTGGTTGTCGTTCGCGCGATGGTTGACGACGAGCCGCTGCTTCCGCGAGGACGCGAGCGCGCGCCCGCCTCGTGAGAGGAAGGAATCGATCTCGATGTCGCCGCTTCTGTTCGTGTAGTAGACGTAGAAGCGATGGTTCCTCGCGTAGGCGGGGTCGAAGGCCACCGAGAGGAGGCCCTGCTCGGTGTAGCCGCTCTCGACCCGGCTGTGGATATCGAGGAACGTGCTCCGCTTCCCATTCGCAAGCGCGACGATCCGCCCCGCCCGCTCGACGATGTAGAGACGGCCTGGCTCGCTCTTCGGCTGGGCGACGTAGACAGGCTCTGCGAACCCGGAGGCGATTTGCCGGAAGCCGTAGGCGGCGCGATGTGAGCCGCCCGTCGCCGCAGGGACGAATGCCGCGAAGATGACGACCGCGGCTGCCGCCTTCAGCGTGAACCTCACGACTTGAGCAGCACCCGGCGGAGCTCGTCCTCCTTGCCGGGCTGGAGAATTGCGAGCACCTGGTCGCCCGGTTGAAGCTCGGTTGAGCCGATTGCGATCTCGGACTTGCCGTTGCGCGTGATCGAGATCAGCCTCGAGCCCTCGGGCAGCTCAAGGCTCTGCACCGACTTGCCGGCCGCAGGCGCATTCTTGTCGATCTGCACCTCCACGATCTCGAGGTTCTCCTTGCGCAGCTCGAGCAGGTGGATCAAGTCGTGGTCGGGAACCTCATGCTCGATCAGGGCCATGATGCTCGCCGTCGCCGAGACGGTCGCCGAGATCCCGAGCAGGTCGAAATGCGCCTGGTTACGCGGGTCATTCACACGCGCTACGACTTTGCTGACCCCGTACTTCTCCCGCGCGAGCTGACAGATGATCAGGTTGTCCTCGTCGTCGCCCGTCACGGCGGCGACGACGTCCGGCGGCCGCGCGACGCCGGCCCGCTCGAGAACATGGATCTCGGTCGCGTCGCCCATCTGGACCTGATGCTCCAATTCGTGCTCGAGTTGGTCGAAGCGGTCCCGGCGCTGCTCGATGAGCGTCACCTCGTGGCCGTGCCCATCGCGCAGCAGGCTCCGGGCCAGGTTGGCCCCGATCTTGCCGCCGCCTGCGATCAGGATGTACAAGCGCTACGTCGCGACAGGCTCACGCGGCCTGACCTCGCAGGCGCGCGCGGCGTCCAGCAGCTCGCTGATCGCCGTCTTGGTCGGAGAGATGGTTCGCAGACCGAGGGTTGCGTAGAAGTCGGCCCTCGCCGGGTCGAGAACCCTGACGACGACACACTGGTTGTCGAAGCGCTTCATCGCCACCTGGGCGACGACGAGGTTCGTGTTGTCGCCGTTCGTGGAGACGACGACGGCGTCCGCGTCCTCGATGCCCGCCTCGCGCAACACGTCGACGTCCATCCCGTGGCCCATGACGAAGCCGCCGCGCCAGTTCTCGCCGAGGCGCGTGAGCGCCTCCTCCTTTTCGTCGACCGCAGTCACCTCCCAGCCCTCCTCGGCAAGCTGAAGCGCCACGTTCGACCCCACCCGGCCGCAGCCGATCACTAATGCTTTCACGCGCTCAGATTAGCTCACGTCGTAATAAACGCAGGCTCTTCCTCGTCCTCTTCCAGGACCCCTTGCGGGAAGGCGACCACGAGCACCTCGCACGGGGCCTTCTTCAGCACGTACTCCACCGTCGGTGAGAAGAACCGCGACTGGCGCCTCCACTTCGGAGCCGAGCCGACCACGATCAGATCGACGTCCAGCTCCTTCGCCTGTTCGACGATCGCGGCACCGATCGAGCGCGCTCTGACGGTCTTTCCTTTGACCTCGACGCCGTGATCGGCGCCGAGCAGCTGGGCCTCCGCAAGCGCGGCCGCCGCACTCTCTTCCTCGTCGGCGAGCTCGTCCTCGAGGGGGCGCTCCATCGGGACGCGGATCACGTGGAGAGCCCAGACCGAGGCGCCCGACTCCTGGGCGAGCTTGACCGCGGTCGCGACCATCTCCTCCCCGATCGGGCCGAGCTTCAGGGGCACCAGAATGTTCGAGTACTGAGCCTCGGTGAGCGCCGGGTGCTCGTCCGCCGACACCACGCGCTCGAGTAGCCCTTCACCGCGGGAACGTCTCACGATGATGTACATGACCAGTCCCGCGGCCAGCCACGCCGGCCCGCCGTAGCGGGCGCCCGCATGCGTCGCGAGCGCCAGGACCCAGACGACCGCGGTCAGAATGGCGCCGACGACGGATGGCACCGGCACCCTGCCGACGTTCAGCGGGACCCGGTAGGGCCGGCGTTTCTCCGGATGGCTGAAACGGAGCTTGACCACGGCGATCTGCGCGGCGGTGAAGGCGAGCAAGACGCCGAAGCTGTAGAGGCCCGCGAGGAAGAAGACCGGATGCCTGAGCGCCGTTGTCGCAACGAGCAGCGCGATCGAGATCGCCGCCGCGGCGATGATCGACTGTGGCGCGACGATCGAGCGGCGGCTGAGGCGCCCGAAGACGCGCGGCAGCTGTCCGTGCTCGCCGAGCGAGTAGGCAAGCCGGCCGAAGCCCGCGACCGAAGTGGCGGCCGCCGTCAGCAGGATTACGGCTCCCGACAGGCCCACGAAGACCTGCAGCGGCGCCCCAATCGCGTTCGGCAGGTGATCCCTCAGACGGGCGACGATGCCCATCATCGGCGCCTTCGCCCAGGTACTGCCAAGCTGCGTTGTTGGACTGGCGGGGAAGGCCGAGAGCCCGACGGCGGCGATTGCAGCGTAGAGGACGACCACGAGACCGATCGCGCTGAAGACGCTCCGCGGCAGGTCCCGGCCGGGGCGCCGCACCTCCTCGGAGAGGTTGGCGACCGTCTCGAGGCCCGTGTAGGCGAGCATTGCGAGCGGCAGCGCGAAGGCGATCGCGTGCCAGCTCGGATTGGTGCCGAGTGACGTTCCCTGGTTGAGCGCATGAGGCGAGAAGAGGAGCGCGAGACCGAGGATCACCAGCAGCAGCTGGGTAGCGAGATCGACCAGCGCGACCACGACGGCAAAGCGGAACAGCCG
>JALYLK010000196.1 GCA_030774275.1 Actinomycetota bacterium | reverse complement strand
ACGCTGATCCGGACACCGCCCTCGCGCGGCTCGACCGCAAGCTCGATTCGGCCGCCGCCGGGCGAGTACTTGACCGCGTTGTCGATCAGGTTGATCAAGACCTGGCGCAGCTTGTCCGCATCTCCCGCAAGGGGTTCGAGCCCATCGGGGACCGTGAGCTCGATCGAGATGTTCGCCCGCGCGGCGAAGCAGGCGCGCATCTGGGTGGCGACGTCCTGGGCGAGCGCGCGAAGATCGATTTGCTGCTCCACCAGCGCCAACTGTCCGGAATCGAGGTTGCCGGCGTAAAGGATGTCGTCCGCGATCCGGCTGAGCCGTTCGGACTCCTGGGCGATCACGTCCAGGAGCCGCTTCTTGTCGGTCTCCTCGAGCTCGACATCTTCGCGCATCAGGGTCTGAGCCGAGCCGTAGATCGCTGCGAGCGGCGTGCGAAGCTCGTGCGAGACGGTGGCGATGAACTCGCCCTTGAGCTCCTCGAGCGCGCGTTCCTCCGTCAGGCTGCGAAAGGCGTAGACGACCCCGTCGCTGAAGGTGACGCCGGAGATCGACAGCCACACCTCGCGCCCGTCGACCTCGAGCGGAACGACCTTGGCCTCCACGCTGCCTGGTGCCGGTGCCGTGGCAATCGGGATCAACGGGGCGACGGCTTCCCAGCCGGGCAGCGCCTCGCCCGCAGGCCGGCCGAGCACGAGGTCGGGTGCGATGCCCGTGATCGCCTGGGCAGCCGGGTTCCAGTGCTGCACCAGGCCCGCGTCGTCGAGGAGGAAGACGCCGTCGTCGACGTGCTCGAGCACTCGCGCGTGGCGTTCGAGCGCCAGCCGCTGTTGCTCGACCTCGCGGTCGAGCTTGCGCAGCCTGATTGCGCGCTCGAGCGAGGCCACGAAGTAGTCGCGGTCGATCGGCTTCTGAACGAAGTCGTAGGCACCGCCGCGCAGTGCCTGGACGGCGAGATCGCGCTCGCCGTGACCGGTGATCATCAGCGTCGGGGTTGCGGGCCGGAGCTCGCGGATCTCGTGCAGCAGCGCGAGCCCGTCCATGCCGGGCATCTTGATGTCGCTGACGATCGCGTCGTAGTCGGTCTCGCGGATCCGCTCGAGGGCGTCGATCGCTGTCTCCGAGGTGTCGATCTGAATTCCGTTCATCCGCAACCGAAGCGCTTCGGGGAGCGCGTCGAGCAGCGCCGCGTCGTCGTCGACGAGCAGGATCCTGGCGCTCACCGCAGCGGCTCCTCGGGTGGCTCCTCTTCCGCGAACGGCAGCTCGACGAGGAACGTGGCACCGTTTCCCGGCCGGCTGGCAACGGAGATCCCGCCGCCGTATTCCTTGAGGATGCTGTAGGTGATCGAGAGGCCGAGACCGGTTCCCGTGCCGACCTCCTTCGTGGTGAAGAAGGGGTCGAAGATCCGCTGCTGGAGCTCTCGCGGGATCCCCGGGCCGGTGTCCGAGAACGTGATTCTGATCCGTTCCTCGTCGCGGCTCGAGGCGATCCGGATCGTCTTGCGCTTTGAGTCTGCGAGCGCGTCGCGTGCATTCGTGAGCAGGTTGATGAAGACCTGCTCGAGCTGGATCGGGTTGGCGACTACGAGCAACTCGTCGGGGCAAAGCTCGAGCTCGACCTCGATTCCGCGCAGGCGAAGCTGCTCCTGAACGAGTAGAAGAGAGCGCTCGATCACGTCGTCGATATTGACCTGCTCGATGTTCACCCGGGCGGCTCGGCCGAAGGTGCGCAGATGGGAGATGATCTCCGTCGCTTTCCGCACCTGCTCCATCGCCTTCTCCAGGTCGTCGACCAGTGATTCGGAGTCGGCCTCTCCGAGCCTGATCCGGTCGATCACGTTGCCGACGAAGAGGCCGATGTTGTTGAGCGGGTTGTTGAGCTCGTGCGCGACGCCGGTTGTCAACTCGCCCAGCGTTGCGAGCTTGCCGGCCTGGACGAGCTGCTCCTGCTTGTCCCGCAGCTCCTGCTCGCGTCGCTCCATCTCCTGCGTCGTCTCACGCAGGTCGCCCATGATGTGGATCATCGCCTTGCGGCTGTCGCCGAGTCTTAGGTTGGACTCGTGCGAGTCCTGCAGGATGTGGATGAGGGCTCGGCGCGACTTGTCGAGGCGCTCGGTCTGGCGCGCGACCCGGCTGCGGTCGGCCTCGTAGTCGCCGAGGATGTGGAGCATCGCCTTGCGCTGGTCGGCGAGCTTCTGGTTCGACTCGTTCAGGTCCCCCATGATGTGGACGAGCGCCCGCCGCCGTTCTTCCGCGAGCTGAACCGAGAGCTGGAGCTGCTCGACCTCTTCGCGGAGCTTGGCCGCGTCAAGCTCGGCCTCCCCATTGCCCGCTCCGGGTGCGAGCCCGTCAGGTTCGGCGCTCATCAGGCCGAGGCGCGAGCCGCCTTGAGCTTCTCGTTCTCCCGCTGGAGGCTCTCGAGCTCCTTCTCGAGCGCGATCATCTTCAGCTCGCGGCCCACGACGACCTCCTCGAACTTTTCGAGGTCGAGGATCTTCTCCTGCAGCTCGGTCTTCGACTGCTCGAGGTCCTGCACGACCTCCTCGTAGGCGCGCATGTCACGGAGGATGCCGATCGCGCCGATTACTTTTCCGTCCGAGTCACGGAGCGCGGACGCGTTCAGCGTCGTCGGGATGATTTCGCCCGAGGCGCTGCGCGGATTGAGCCGAGCGTTTCGGGTGACGCCGTGCTCGACGACCTCGCGAAGGGCGGCCGTGAACTCGCGCGTCTCTTCCGGGCTGATGAAGCGCGAGAGCGACTGCTCGACGACCTCGTCCTGGCGGAATCCGAGCAGCCCGGAGACCGCCTCGTTCGCCTGGATGATCTTGCCCTCGAGGTCGGAGACGAACACGGGGTCGGGTGCGTCGTCGATCAGGCGCTGGGCGTAGGCGCGGGCCTTGTCGAGCTCGCGCATGTCGCGCAGAACCCCAATCGCGCCGATCACTTTGCCGTCGGCGTCGCGGAGGGCGGAGGCGTTGAGGCTGGTCGGAATCACCTCGCCGGCCGCCGAGCGCGGGTTCAGCACCGCGTTCCGGGTCACGCCTCGCTCGACGACCTCACGCAAGGCGGCAGTGAACTCGCGCGTCTCCTCGGGACTGATGAAGCGGGAGAGCGACTGCTCGACGACCTCGTCCTGGCGGAAGCCGAGGAGTTGGGAGACGGCCTCGTTCGCCTGCAGGATCTTGCCTTCGAGGTCGGAGACGAACACGGGGTCGGGTGCGTCGTCGATCAGGCGTTGTGCGTAGGCGCGGGCCTTGTCCAGCTCGCGCATGTCGCGAAGGATCCCGATCGCGCCGATGACCTTGCCGTCTGCATCGCGGAGGGCGGAGGCGTTGAGGCTGGTCGGAATCACCTCGCCGGCCGCCGAGCGCGGGTTCAGCACCGCGTTCCGGGTCACGCCTCGCTC
>JALYLK010000195.1 GCA_030774275.1 Actinomycetota bacterium | reverse complement strand
GGCACGATCTTCATCGGCGGGCCGCCGCTCGTGAAGGCGGCGACCGGACAGGAGGTCTCCGCCGAGGAGCTCGGAGGAGCAGACGTGCACACGCGGCTTTCGGGGGTTGCCGACCACTACGCGACCTCGGACGAGCACGCACTCGCGCTCGTCCGGCAGATCGTCAGGAACCTGAACCCGCCTCCAAAGGACATGCCTTGGGACCAGGTCCCGGCGGAAGAGCCCGCCGCCGACCCGGCCGAGCTCTACGGGCTGATCCCGGCTGACTACCGGGAGCCCTTCGACCCGCGCGAGGTGATCGCGCGGATCGTCGACGGCAGCCGCTTCGACGAGTTCAAGGCGCTGTACGGCGAGACGCTCGTCTGCGGCTTTGCGCGAATCGAGGGCTATCCGGTCGGCATCCTCGCGAACAACGGCGTCCTCTTCGCTGAGTCGGCGCAGAAGGGCGCCCACTTCATCGAGCTGGCCTGCAAACGGAAGATCCCGCTCGTCTTCCTCCAGAACATCACAGGCTTCATGGTCGGGAAGGAGTACGAAGCAGGCGGGATCGCGCGCGACGGCGCAAAGCTCGTGACCGCGGTCGCCTGCGCCGAGGTCCCGAAGTTCACGGTCGTGATCGGCGGCTCGTTCGGCGCCGGGAACTACGGCATGTGCGGGCGCGCGTACTCGCCACGGCAGCTCTGGATGTGGCCGAACGCCCGGATCTCGGTGATGGGCGGCGAGCAGGCGGCAACGGTGCTGACGATGGTCGGCGACGCCGATCCGGACGAGATCCGAGCGAAGTACGAGGCCGAGGGCAACCCGTACTACTCGACCGCTCGGCTCTGGGACGATGGGATCATCGATCCGCTCGACACGAGGCGCGTGCTTGCACTCGGGATCTCGGCGGCGTTGAATGCGCCGATTCCGGAGACGACGTTCGGCGTTTTTCGGATGTGAAAGGAGGCTGATGGGCTACTCGAAGGTGAATGTGCACGAGCTCGAGCCAGCAGGCCGCGGCGGTGCTGTTCGCTTCGTGCGCCGGGAGCTCGATCTACTGGCGTTCGGGATCAACTGGTTCGAACTGGCGCCGAATGCCGAAGGGCACCAGCACAACGAGCAGGACTCCGGTCAGGAGGAGGTCAACGTAATCGTTCGCGGCTCCGGCACGTACGTGATCGAGGGCGAGGAGGTTCCGATCCGAGAGGGCGACATCTTTCGGTTCGACCCCGACACCACGCGCGGCCCGAAGGCAGGTCCGGAAGGTCTGACGATGGTTGCCGTGGGCGCCCCGCGCGGCTCCTACGAGCCGAGGGGCCCGTTCTAATGGCCGACCACACGATCGAGCTCACCGACAACGAGCTGAAGCTGATCCGTAGCGCCCTCCACTCGTACCTCGACGACTTCGGCCACAACGAGGCCGACGTCTTGAGGGAGATCAAACAGCTGCTCGAGAAGCTGCCCTACCACGAGCGGTTCTTCGAGTAGCCCACATCCTCATCCCTCTCGTCTGGAACCTCGTCTGTCTCGCCGCGGGCTCGCGTTCGAGCCTTAACTGAGGTTCTGTCAGTACCGTTTAGGCGTTATGCCTCTGACACGGGACGAAACGCGCGGCACGGGCCTGGCCGTCGCCGTCGATCTCGTCAACACCTGGGACGAGCTCGAGGCCGAGCCAGACCTGATCGAAGGGTTGGCCGACATTCGTTTCTGGCTCGACTGGCACGGACTTCACACCGCGGCGAAGCGCCTGCGCTCTCGGGACGTCGACCGCGTCCGCGCACTGCGCGCGCGCTTCGAGGACGTCTTCGATGCGAAGGACGAGTCCGAAGCCGTCGACCTGCTGAACGAGCTGGCACTGGAGCATGGAACACCGCCGCAGCTCGAGCGTGCGAACGGCGAGTGGCGCCTCCGAACCTGGCCCGACGAGCGCGAAGGGCTGGCCGCTGCCGCAGCGTATGCAACGGCCGGCCTGCTCGAAGCGCTGCGCGACCTCGGGTGGGAGCGATTCGGCCGCTGCGCCGGAACGCCCTGCCGGTGCGCCTTTGTGGATCGCAGCCGGAACAGGACGCGCCGCTATTGCTGCACACTCTGCGCCGACCGGGTTGCCCAGGCCCACTACCGCGCGCGCAAGAAGGCGCGTCCCGCCCCCTGAGGCGGAGGCGGGACGCCCGGGCAGGAGCGTTTACGAAAGCCCCTCGCAGGTCGCCGGGAACTGGCTCGGATCCTGCTGTCCAGTCGACTTCACGATGCTGAGCGGCGTGAAGACGTCATGGGGATCGGCGATATACACGAGCTTGCCGACATCGGCGAAGATCGTTCCTTGGCCTGGAGCGGTCAGATGGCCGTCGTTGCCGTTGATCGTCACCGTCACGGTGCCGTCGCCATTCGGCTCGACGATGAACGGTCCCGCCAGCACGGTGACCAGCGTCTTGCCGTTCGCCGGGTTGCTGTAGGTGACGTGGAAGTCGACCGCGTGGGTGACGTCCTTCCCACTCGAGAACACGGTCTCGCGGAGCGTCCCCTCGGTATGGCCGGTGAACGGGAACGGGCAGGTGCCGGGCCCGGCGGCGACAGTGAATGTCCGATCGAAGTTCGTGATCGTCGTTACGGGCTGATCGGCGGCTGCGCTGGGAGCCAGCGCTGCCAGCGCCCCTAGCGCGATGACGCTCACCAGCGCGAATGCTTTCGTTCTCATTCTCTCCTCCCGTCAGTTACGTAACTCGTGACGACACTGACGTGCTGCGTCAGAGGCTAAGACGCGTTCGCCGCTGACTTGTTAGGAGGGCGTAGTCCTCCGACTACAGGATCAGCTGCTCCGGAAACAAGGCGCCCGCATCGAAGCGGTCGACGCGATACGGCGAGAGATCGAAGGTCGGAGTCAGACCGAGGACCTCTTCCGCGACGGCTCTGCCGACGGCCGGGCTCTGCATGAAGCCGTGCCCCGAGAACCCGCACGCGGCGTAGACGCCATCGGCGACACGGCCCAGGATCGGATG
>JALYLK010000194.1 GCA_030774275.1 Actinomycetota bacterium | reverse complement strand
GTCGACGAGTCCGTTTCGAAGACCTCGATCGTCCGCTATGACGCCTACGAAGGAACGGGCGGCCATCAGTCCGCCTCGGTCGCGCTGCTCGACGGGGCGCGCAGCGGAATCGTGGTCAGCGCGATCCAAGGCCGCGACTACGCGCGCATCTACATGAAGGAGCTCGAGCACGGCCGCGCTTCGATCGCGCTCTCACCGGAGGAGGAAGAAGCGGTGGAGCGCGCAATGTCGAGGTAGGAACTCTCGTTCCCGATCTTGCCGACCGGGGCTAGCCGGACGCCCGGGCAAAGCCCGGACGTCCTTTGAGTCGGCATCGCAAGCGACGCCTCGGGCGCCATGTCGAGGTAGTCAACGCTGGTCTCGCTGCTATTTTTTGGCTGTCTTGCAGCAAGTATTGGTGTTGAACGCGAGCTACGAGCCGCTCAACGTGACGACGGTTCGGCGTGCGCACGTGCTTGTGTTCAAGGGCAAGGCCGAGGTGATCGAGGAGCTCGACCGAGCGTTGCACTCCGCCACGACGACGTTCCCATGGCCGCACGTGATCAGACTCGTCCAGTACGTCCGGGTGCCGCGGACCGTGCAGCGAAAGATCTCGCGCCGCGCGCTGTTTGCCCGTGACGATTGGCGTTGCGTCTACTGCGGGACGAGCGGCGGACGGCTGACCCTCGACCATGTCGTCCCGAAGAGCCGCGGGGGCGAGTCCGTCTGGGAGAACGTGGTGACCTCGTGCTCGCCCTGCAACCTCCGCAAGGGGAACCGGCTCCCTCACGAGGTGTCGATGGAGCTCCGCGCGAAGCCGAGACCGCCCGCGCCTGTGCTCTTCATCCGGCTTGCTGCGCCCAAGATTCCCGACGGCTGGCAGCCGTACTTGACGAGCCTGTCGACCGGCTAGCTGCGCTCAGCAGGCAATCCGAGGCCCGACCACTCGCTCCACGAGCCGGGGTAGAGCTTTGCGCTGCGGCCGGCAAGAGCGAGCCGGTGGACGAGAACTGCCGCGGTGATCCCCGAGCCGCAGTAGGCGACGACTTCGCCAGGAGGGATCTCCGGCAGTGGCTCGTTCCAGGGCGCGTTTCGGGCTCCCGGAATGTGTCCGGCTACCGGGTCGATCGGCTCCACGTCGCCCCGGTATCGCTTGGGCACGCGGGCATCCAGCAGGACGAGCTCGTCCAGGCGGGCCTGTAGCTCGCCGGCCTCGATGGTGTCTCCCGTCCGAGGCCGAGCTGTGAACTCGGCAGCCTCGACGGTCTCCTCGCCTGCTCGGAGCGGGCCCAGCCAGCCGGCGAAGTCGAGCACCGCGCAGTCGTCGTGGCCGAAGTGCCGCAGCAGCCACCAGAGCCTCTCAGCGCCGCCCATCGAGCCGTAGGCGACGACGAAGATGCCGTCGCCGATTCCGGTCCGGCCGGCTGCTGCCGCGAACTGCTCCTGGCTCGGCAGCGGGTGCCGCCCGCCGGGGCCCGGCGGCGCCGACAGGTCACCCTCGGCATCGAGAAAGGCCGCGCCGGGGATATGGCCCTCCAGGTACAGCTCGCGTCCACGACCCGGTTTGCCGAGCTCCCACCGGCAATCGACGAACTGGTAGCGCACGCATCGACTCTAGTCAGGGATCACAGACGAGGCACCGTGTCAGCCGGGATCGTCGCGGCACGTAGTCCGATCGGGCGCTTGCAGCGATCGCAATAGCTCTCCGACGACCCCTTCCACTCGGAATGCTCGCGGAGGATCGGCTTTTCACACTCACACTTCTCGGTCTTCATGCTGCCTCCTCAACCGGTGGAGAGCCGGGTACCGGCTCGGGTTCGGACTCCGGACGGTGAACGTGTGAGACGCCGAGATGTCCGTGCGACTCGGTGCCGTACCCGCCCGGAACGGGGATGTAGAACTCCGGGTAGCCCCACATGCCGTGCTCCGAGACGTCCAGGCCGGCGGTCTCGACGTGTTCCTCGACGCGGATCCCCCACAGGCGCTTCATCGTCCAGAGGCAGCCGAATGAGGCGGTGAACGTGAATCCGCCGACGGCCAAAAGGCCGAGGGCCTGAACTCCGAGCTGGTGGAACGAGCCCGTGTAGAGGAGACCGCCCCGGCCGGTCGCAAGGTTCGACGCAAGCGCTGGCACCGCGAAGATGCCGGTCGCAAGGGTTCCCCAGACGCCGGCGAGTCCGTGAACGGCAACCGCGCCGATCGGGTCGTCGATCCCAATCCGCTCGACGAGCGGGACGGCGACGACCGCGATCGCAGCGGCCAGGAAGCCGATCACGATTGCCGCCCAGGGTGCGACGAAGCCCGATGCGGCGGTGATCGCGACGAGCGCGGCGATCACGCCGTTCAGCATCATCGAGACGTCCGGCTTCTTCAGGACCAGCCAGGCGGTGACGATGCCTCCGAGCGCGCCGGCCGCGGCGGCGACGTTTGTCGTCAGAGCCACGTAGCCGAAGTAGCCGATCTTGTCGCCGGTCACGACTGCCAGCGTCGAACCCGGGTTGAAGCCGAACCAGCCGAACCAGAGGATCAAGGTTCCGAGGACGGCATAGGGCATGTTGTGACCTGGAATCGGGTTCGCGCGGCCGTCCTGCCCGAACTTGCCGATCCGCGGCCCCAGCAGGATCGCGCCCGCCAGCGCCGCCAGCGCGCCCTGGTAATGGACCACCGTCGAGCCCGCGAAGTCCTGCATCCCGAGCCCGAACAGCCAGCCGCCCGAGTGCCAGATCCAGTGCGAGACGACCGAGTAGATCAGCGTGAAGGCAACGCCGAACACGAAGTAGACCCAGAGCTTCGCCCGCTCGGCCATCGCGCCCCAGACGATCGCCAGCGAAACGCCGGCGAAGACGACCTCGAACAGGTAGGCGCTCGCGCCCGGGATGGTCGTGAAGAACGAGTACGGCGCCTGTCCGACCGCGAGCAGTGACTGGAACGAGGGCGCGAAGCCGTGGGTTCCGACGATGCTGTTGCCGTCGCCGAAGGCCAGGCCGAAGCCGACCAGCCAGTAGACGAGCGAGCAAATGCCGAAGATCAGGACGTTCTTGCCGGCGATGTGCGCGGCGTTCTTCATCCGCGTCAGGCCCGCCTCGAGGAAGGCGAAGCCGGCTTGCATGAACATCACCAGCACCGCGGCGATCACGACCCAGACGGTGTTGGCGGCGATCAGAAGGTTTGCGTTGCTCATCTCGTTTCGACCCCCTCGAGTGCGCGGCCGGAGCGGTTGTGTGTGGCGTTCTCGACGCGGCTCGTCCAGACGAGGCCGTCGCCCGATTCGTTGCCCGAGCGGGCGGAGTCAGCGATTGCGTCGACGACCGCGCCGGCGATCTCGTCCTCGACGATGAACGTGAGGAGTGCCTTCGGCAGGAACCGCGACTCGAAGACGCGTCCGCGGTACTCGTGAGTGACGCCACGCTGGCGTCCGTGGCCTATTGCCTCGACGACGGTGACGCCGACGTGGCCTGTCTCCTCTTCAACCGCATCGATCACCGTCTCGACGCGCTCCCGAATGACTACGGCTTCGACCTTGATCACTGGATCACCTCTCTTCGTCGTTCCAACAACAACGTGTCGCGCCACTGGCCGTTCATTTGTCCGACTCGCTCGCGCCGGCCGACGACGCGGAAACCGCTTCTTTCCAGAAGTCGCAGGCTGGCCTCGTTCTCCGGAAAGACACTCGTTTCGAGCGTCCAGATCCCTGCCGCATCGGCTACGGCGATGAACTGCCCCAGCAGCGTTGTTCCAATGCCTTGGCCGCGGGCCGACTCCGAGACGTAGAGGCTGATCTCCGCCACGCCGGAGTAGACGGGACGGGCGGAGACAGGCGCGACGGCAGCCCAGGCGACGATCTCGCCTCCGACTGTCGCGACAAGACGAGGGTGATGTAGGTGTACACCGTCCCACGCGTCCCAGTCGGGCACGTCCGTCTCGAACGTCGCGTTCCCCGTCGCGATCCCTTCGGCGTAGATCCGCGCCACGTCTGGCCAGTCGGGCCGAACGAGCTCTCTGATCCGGATCGGTTTCAGGGACAGTCCCCGAATGGGGACTGTCCCTACAGCGGCTTCGAACTCCATCAGCAGTCGTAGTAGAGGGCGAACTCGGCGGGATGCGGCCGCAGCCGCACGACATCGACCTCGTTCTCCCGCTTGTAGTCGATCCAGGTGCGGATCAGCTCTTCGCTGAAGACGCCGCCGGCGAGCAGGAACTCGTGGTCGGTCTCCAGCGCGTCGAGCGCTTCGGCAAGCGACCCGGGCACCTGCGCGACGCCGCGGTCTTCCTCGAACAGGTCCCAATCCGCCGGCTCGCCGGCGTCGAGGCCCTTGTGGATCCCGTCCAGGCCCGCCATCAGCATCGCCGAGAACGCCAGGTAGGGGTTCGCGGCCGCGTCCGGGCACCGGAACTCGATCCGCTTGGCCTTCGGCGAATCCGAGTACATCGGGATCCGGATGCAGGCCGAGCGGTTCCGCTGCGAGTAGACGAGGTTGACCGGCGCCTCGTAACCGGGCACGAGCCGGCGGTACGAGTTGGTGGTCGGCGCGCAGAAGGCGAGCAGCGCCGGCGCGTGAGCCAGCAGTCCGCCGATGTAGGTTCGCGCAAGCTGCGACAGCCCTGCGTAGCCGGACTTGTCGGCCATCAGCGGCGTCCCCTCCTTCCAGAGGGACTGATGGGTGTGCATGCCCGAGCCGTTGTCGCCGAAGAGTGGCTTCGGCATGAAGGTGACGGTCTTGCCCGCCGCTCGCGCGACGTTCTTGACCACGTACTTGTAGGTCATCACCTGGTCGGCCATGCGGGTCAACGTCCCGTAGCGGAGATCGATCTCGCACTGGCCGCCCGAGGCGACCTCGTGGTGGTGAAACTCACACGGGATCCCGAGCCGCTCGAGCGTCAGCACCATCTCGGAGCGGAGGTCGGCGAGTGTGTCGTGCGGGGCCGGCGGGAAGTAACCCTCCTTGGGCCGCACCGTGTACCCGAGGCCGGGATTGCCCGAGTTCCAGTGGCCCTCCTCTGAGTCGATCTCGTAGTGCGCCTTGTGGTCGGCCAGCTCGTACGAGACCGTGTCGAGGACGAAGAACTCACATTCAGGCCCCATGTAGGCCGTGTCGGCGATGCCGCTCTCGCGCAGGTGCTCCTCGGCGCGCTTCGCGATGTGCCGCGGGTCCTTCGCGTACGGCTGCCGCGTGACCGGATCGGCGATCTCGCAGATCAGCGAGAGCGTCGGCGCTGCCGCGAACGGGTCGAGAACGGCGCTGGAAGCGTCCGGCATCAGCAGCATGTCCGACTCCGAGATCCCCTGCCACCCGCGGATCGACGAGCCGTCGAAGCCGAGTCCGTCGTCGAATGCGGACTCGTCGAACGCCGACAGCGGGAGCGTCATGTGCTGCCAGGCGCCCAGCAGGTCGCAGAACTTGAGATCGACCATCTTGGCCCGCGTCTGGCCCGCCCACTCGAGCGCCTCCCGCGGTTCGGGCTGTTCGCCGCTGCCGTTGACCAGGTACTGCCGTGCCTCTGCCTCCATCTCGTCTCCTTCGGTTGGACCAATAAAAAAGGCCCAGGACTCCGCGAGTCCTGAGGCCTCATTGCCTCCGCGGGCGCCTTCGGCGACGCCCACTTGCACGAGACCATAATCCGCAAGCCGGACGTTGGCAAGCGAAAAATTCGTTGACGTGGCGGAGGCGAGGCGGCTAAGGTGGTGGCCATGTTGCCGGTCGGTTGACACAGGTTCTTGCGCGCGCCGCCGCGGTCGGCGGTGCGCTGTTTTCGTGTCCCGCCGATTCGTAGGAGAGCAACGTGATCGCCGTAGAAGTCGAAAACCTGCGCAAGGAGTTTCTCCGCCGCGACGCGGAGCGTTCCGGGCTTCGCCGGCGCAGGAGGCGTGTCCCCGCGCTCGAGGGCGTGACGTTCTCGATCGAGCGCGGGGAGTGCGTCGCGATCCTCGGCCAAAACGGCTCGGGCAAGTCGACGCTGGTCCGGGTGCTGTCGACGCTGCTGCTGCACGACGGCGGGAGCGCACGGGTCTTCGGCCACGACGTTTTCCGCGAGCCCCGCGCGGTACAGCGGCTCGTGAATCGCGTCTCGGTCGAGGCGTCCTTCTTCAAGAAGATGTCGTCCACGGAGAACCTGAGCTACGCGGCCCGGTTCTACGGGATGCCCGCGTCTGAGACTCGCGAGCGGATTCCCGAGATCCTCGGTCGCGTCGGGTTCCCCGAAAAGCGGCGCCACGAGTCGATGGAGCACCTCTCCCGCGGGATGCAGCAGAAGGTCTCACTCGCGCGCGCGCTCCTCACCTCGCCGGTCTTGCTGCTCCTGGACGAGCCAACCACGGGCCTCGACCCCCGTTCGAAGCTCGAGGTGCAGGACTTCATCCGCGAGGTCTGGGCCGCTCAGGACGCGACGATCCTGCTCTGCACGCACGACCTCGCGGAGGCCGAGGCGCTGGCCGACCGCGTCGGGATCCTCGACCGCGGCCGCCTCCTCTGCCTCGAGCCGGTCGAGCAGCTCAAGGAGCGCTTTCGCGCCCAGACGCTCGAGGAGGCGTTCTTCGCCGCGACCGGCCGGGAGTTCGAGCACGAGGACGAGGACGCGGAGAGGGGGGTGTTCGCGTGAGAGGCGCCGCCGCAACCCTTCGCCACGAGCTGATCGGCCTCTCCGGGGTGATCGAGCGCAACGCCTATTTGGTCAAGCGCTACGCCTGGTGGGAGCTCGCGTTCTTCGTCTGGTCGCTTGCGAACACGCTGACGATCGTCTTCATCGCCAAGGGAATCCATGCTGCCGGCGGCAAGCTCGACGTCGACCGGGCGACCACGACGCTGCTGATCGGCGCCGTGATCTGGTCCTACCTCGGCGTCGTCTTCGAGATCCTGACCGAGACCGTTGCCTGGGAACGTTGGGAAGGCACCATCGAGTACACCTTCATGGCGCCGCTCGCCCGTCCGATTCATCTGATCGGCATGGGCCTGTTCGCCGTCGTCTACGGCGTCCTTCGCACCTCGGTCCTGTTCGCCGTGATCGCGAGCTTCTTCTCGCTCAGCCTCGGCGGGGCGAACTTCGCAGCCGCGCTGGTCGTGCTGGCCGTGGCGTCGGTCTCCTTCATCGGCATCGGGATGATGACCGCCGTCCTGCCCTTGATCTCACCCGAGAAGGGCATGCAGATGGGCTTCATCGCCCAGGGGATCCTGCTCGTGATCTCCGGCGTCTACTACTCCGTCACCGTGCTGCCGCAGTGGATGCAGTGGCTGTCGACGATCTCGCCGGCGACCTACGCGCTTCGGGGCATCCGCCACGCGATCCTCGACGGCTACGACGTGGGTGCCGTCTGGGGCGACATCTGGCCGTTGATCCTGATCGGCCTCGTGTCGATTCCGCTCGGGCTCGTGACCTTCGGAATCGGCGAGCGGCACGCGAAGCGGCACGGCAAGCTGAAGCGGTCGGGATGATCGAGGTCCGGCCGGCTGATTCGGATGCAGACTTCGCCGGCTACGCGGACGTCTGGAACGCGATCACGCCGAGCGAGCCGATCACAGTGGCCGAGACCAGGCGACGGCTGGAGCGCCAACCGTGGCGGCTCTACCTGGTCGCCGCGCAAGACGACCGAATCGTCGGCTGCGGGTTCGCGGGCCGGTCCGACTCGCCGGGACGCGGGTTTTTGGCGGTTCGTGTGCTGCCGGAATCGCGGGGGCGAGGGATCGGGGACGCGATCCTGGAGAACTGCCGGCCCCACGCGATCGAGTTGGGCGCGACGACCATCTCCGGACGAGTCGCCGCGAACGACGAGGGTTCGCTGCGGTGGGTCGTCGATCGCGGCTACATCGAGGTCGGCCGTGACGTGGAGCTCGTTCGCGAGCTCGGCGAGGAGCCGCCGTCCGTCTCACCGCCGGGAATCGAGATCAAGGAGGTAACGGCGGCCGAGCACGACGCCGTGTACGCCGTGGCGGTCGAGTGCTGGCCGGACATGCCCACGACTGAGCCAATCCCCGCGCCGGCGTACGACGACTGGGCACAAGAAGAGCTGCGCGGCCCGGTTGTCTTCGGCGCCTTCGACGCTGGCCGCCTGGTGGGCTACGCCGCTCTCGTCACGCGCCCTGCGAGCCCGGAGGTGCTCGAGCACGGTTTCACCGCTGTCGTCCGCAGCCACCGCGGCCGTGGAATCGCCACGGCGCTGAAGCGCACGCAGCTCGCGTGGGCGTCCAAGCACGGCTACCGCAGGCTCGTCACGTACACGCAGGAGGGAAACGAGGCGATGCGCGCGATCAACGCCAAGCTCGGCTACGTCGGCGAGCCGGCGTGGATCCTCGTTCGTCGCGAGGCTGTGTAGACTCACCGACGACCGAGGCGATGGAGCCTCAGGCGCCCGGCGCCTGGGGCTTTTGTTTTTTCAAGGAGGTTCCGAATGGCGCAGGTCGAGAGCAGGGCAAGAGCAACGAGCGATCCGGAGGCGAGGCGCGAGGCGCTGAAACGGCTGCAGGACGAGAACGTCGACTTCCTGCTCCTCTGGTTCACCGACATCGAGGGTCACCTGAAGAGCTTCGCCGTCACGCCCAGCGAGGTCGAGGCGGCGCTCGACGACGGGATGGGTTTCGACGGCTCGTCGATCACCGGTTTCAACGCGATCGAGGAATCCGACATGGTCGCGATCCCCGATCCCAACACGTTTCAGTTGATGCCCGCCCGCCAGGGCGAGATGAAGATGGCGCGGATGATCTGCGACATCGTCACGCCCGACGGCAAGCCGTACGAAGGCGACCCGCGCTACGTCCTGCGGCGCGCGCTCGACCGTATGCACTCACTTGGGTTCGACACGTTCAACGTCGGCCCGGAGCTCGAGTACTTCCTGTTCGAGAACGACAAGGGCACCGAGACGCTCGACGAAGGCGGCTACTTTGCGATGACGACGATGGACGCCGCCTCGGGCCTTCGCCAGGAAACGGTGCACGCGCTGGAGGGGATGGGGATCCCGATCGAGTACGTCCACCACGAGGTCGGCCCGTCGCAGCACGAGATCGACATGCGCTTCGCCCCGGCGCTGGAGATGGCCGACCATACGGTCACCTACCGGCTGATCGTCAAAGAGATTGCGAAGAAGGCGGGCTACCACGCAACGTTTATGCCGAAGCCGATCTTCGGCGAGAACGG
>JALYLK010000193.1 GCA_030774275.1 Actinomycetota bacterium | reverse complement strand
CGGCTCTGCCGCTCGCTCGACCTCGAGCGCCTGCGGGAGGTGTCGACCGACGCCGCCGCGGCCAGGCTGGTGCGGGAATCGCGAATCGGTCCCTGGTCGGTCGGGGTCGTCTGCCTCGAGGGCCTCGGCCGCTACGAGCGCGGGCTCGTGGGCGACCTCGGTCTGATCAAGCTGCTCGCCCGGCTGCGCGGTCGCAGGGTCGAAGGCTGGGAGACCGCGGAGCTGCTCGAGCCCTACGGCGAGTGGGCGGGCCTGGCGAGCGTCTACATGTTGGCCGGCCTGGGGCAGGGGACGATTCGGGTCCCTCAGCGCCTCGCAGCTTAAGAACCCCTTTCACAATGAAGCACTGAGCCGCCGGGCCGCGCTGGACGGCCCCTGGCGGCGTCCTCCGTCGCGCCCGTATCTGCCGATACGGCCACTCCCTGCGTCCTTGCCAGGAACCGACCATCGCACCCCGGCGACGAGGCCCCATTATGAAAGGGGCTCTACAGTTCCAACATGGCAATAGACCAGCGGCGCGTCGCAGTCCTCGGCGCCGGCACGATCGGCGAAGCCCTGATCTCCGGACTGATCAGCGACGGCTGGCGCGAGCCCGGCGAGATCGTCGCGACCGGGCGGCGGGAGGAGCGTGTCGACGAGCTCCGGGAAGGGCTGGGCGTCGAGGCAACGCTCTCGAATGCCGACGCGGTCGCCGGTGCTGCGCTGATCGTGATCGCCGTCAAGCCCCAGGACTTCGGCGTGTTGCTCGACGAGATTGCGCCTGTGGTCACCACCGAGCAAACGGTGCTCTCAGTCGCCGCAGCGATTCCGACGACCGCGATCGAGGAGCGCCTGGCCGAAGGCGTGCCGGTCGTGCGCGCGATGCCGAACGCCCCGTCGATCGTGCACGAGGGGATCGCAGGGCTCTGCGGGGGTGCGAACGCGGACGAGCCTCACCTGGCACTGGCCGAGGAAGCCCTGGCTCATCTGGGTGCAGTTGTCCGGGTAGCCGAGCCGTACATGGACGCCGTCACTGCGGTCTCCGGCTCAGGTCCCGCCTACTTCGCACTCCTCTCCGAGGCGATGATCGAGGCAGGGATCCTGCTCGGTCTCGCCCGCGACGTCTCGACGCAGCTGGTCGTGCAGACCATGTTCGGAACGGCGAAGCTGCTTCGCGACGAGCAGATGCATCCAGTCGAGCTCCGCGAGCGAGTCACCTCGCCCGGGGGCACGACAATCCGGGCCGTGCGGGAGCTCGAGCAGGCTGGTGTCCGTGCTGCGCTCCTCAATGCGATCCAGGCTGCAATGGATCGCTCGCGGGAGCTCGCAGCCGGCGCTCCGTGAAGGCGCGGGACGTCCAGCTGGTCGTCGCGGACAACGAGGGCGCCGCGGCGAAACGGGCCGCCGAACTGCTGGCGGAATCCTCGCGCAGAGGGGACGAGATCGTCCTCACGGGCGGCAGGACCCCTGGCCGAGCGTACGAGCTCGCCGCAGAGCTCCAGCCCGATTGGAGCCGCGCAGGCGTCTGGTGGGGCGACGAGCGCTGCGTGCCGCCCGACGACGAGCGGTCGAACTTCGGACTCGCGCGACGGACCCTGTTCGACAGGCTCGAGGCTCAGCCCGGACGGGTCCACCGCATCCGGGGTGAGGACGATTCCGCCGTGGGAGCGGCCTCCTACGAGCGTGAGCTGAGAGGAACGAACCTCGATCTGCTCCTGCTCGGACTCGGCCCCGACGGACACGTTGCCTCGTTGTTCCCAAACGCGCCGGGCCTGGCCGAGACTGAGCGCCTGGTGATCCCGGCGGAGCCGAAGCTCGAGCCCTTCGTCGAGCGGGTGACGCTGACGCCGCCGGCGCTCCGCGGTGCCCGTCGGATTGTCTTCCTGGTCACCGGCGAGGACAAGGCGGAGGCCGTCGCCGGCGCTCTTGCCGGGCAGCCCGATCCTGCCGTACCGGGCAGCCTGATCCGCGCCGAGAGCGGCGAAACGCTCGCCATCCTTGATCAACAGGCAGCCGCGCGGTTGCGCGACTAGACAACAGCCCTCTTTCCGTATATATACGTGGCGTGTCGCAGCCCGAGTCGCAGCCGCCGCTGCTCGATGTGTTCACCATCGATCGGCCTGAGCAACTGAAGGCGCTCGGCCATCCGCTGCGGCTACGTGTGCTCGAGATGCTCGGCCAGAGCGAGGAGGCGTCACTGACGAACCGTGAGCTCGCTCAGCGCCTCGGCGTGGACCCTGGTCACCTCCACTTTCATGTCCGGATGCTCTTGCGCGCCGGCCTGATCGACCTGGCCGCGGGCGGCAAGGGCCGGGAGAAGCCTTATCGCGCCGTTGCTCGAACGGTTCGCGTCGCGCCCGAGCTCGTCTCCTCAGGGCTCGGAACCGACGTTCGCGCATCGATGCTCGACGACCTCCAGCGGGCCTGGGCTTCGTTCGGCTCGTCGGGAAAATTCCGGATCACTCAGACGACGGTGCGGATTCCGGCCGAACGAGCGCTGCGCCTGATCGAGGAGATCGCGGAGCAGGTGCGCGACGAAGAAATCGACGACGCCGAGCCGCTCGTGATCACGGCATTCATGCACCCGGTGCGTACCGGCAGCACGGATTAGCCGGGGAGGAGCGGCGAGGACAGCTCGACGGCGATCCCGCGCTTCGCCGCTAGAGCCTGCAGGACGAGCACGGTGTCGGCGACCGGGATGTCTTCGAGGTACTCGTCGCGCTGCTCGAAGGACTCGAGCACCCGCTCGACGGCCTCCGTGTAGCCGACCACGTCGTGCGCAGCGAGGAAGGCGAGGGCATCGCCGACGTCTCGCGGGAAGTCGTCGCGTGTGCGGATCGCGTCAGCGTGGATGCGCGCGTGCTCGTCGTCTCCCAGCGTCAGGCATGCGAGTGCGGCGGCATAGCGTCCGATCGACGAATCAGTCTCGGCCGCGCCGGCGTCGAGCGCCCAGCGGGCATCGGCGCGCGCGCCTTCCCAGTCGCCGGCCAGGAGACGCGCCTTGATCGCTCCGATCGGGCGTCCCCAGCTACCGGGCGGCGCCTCCTCGAAGCTCTCGCGATAGCGGTCGGCGGCACGCGAGAGGCGCGCTGCGGCTTCATCCCGATGTCCGTCCATCAACAGCGCAAGCCCGGCGCCGGCCGAGGCGTTGCCG
>JALYLK010000192.1 GCA_030774275.1 Actinomycetota bacterium | reverse complement strand
CGAAGGCGGGCCGCCGAGCGAGATCAGCGGCTTCCCGCTCGGCTTGCCTCCGAGCAGGGAGTTTTCGAGCTTGCCGTGCGTCAGCGAGGCGAGCGCGGTCTCTCTGCTGACCGTTGAGCCCGAGGCTGGGACCATCGAGGCGACCGCCCCACGGGAGGCATAGCGCTCCGGGGAGAAGAGAGGGACGACTCGGACGGTCACTCGCGGCGCGGCGGTTGCGCTCGACGCCAACAGCAGCAGCCCCGCGGCTACGATTGTGGTGAAACCAATTGCCCTCAAGGAAGGCCGATTCTCAATGAAGCGCAAGTCTTACGGTCGCGACGCCGGGCTCTCGCTGCGGATGTTCCTCACCGTCTCGATGCTTGGGCTCCTCTACGTCGTCTTTGCTGTCGTTCTCTTCCAGGTGCTGAACGTGGGCCTGATTCCGATGCTCGTGATCGTGATCGGGATCGCCTTCTTCCAGTACTACACCTCTGCCAAGCTCGCTCTGCTCGCCGCGGGCGCCAAGATCGTCGAACCCGACGAGGCGCCGGAACTGCACGCGATGATCGAGCGCCTGTGCGCGATGGCCGACCTGCCCAAGCCGAAGGTCGCGATCATCGACACGGACGTTCCGAACGCGTTCGCGACAGGTCGTAACCCGAAGAACGCCGCGGTCGCCGTTACGCGAGGGCTCTGGCAGCGGCTCGAGCCGCAGGAGGTCGAGGGGGTGCTCGGGCACGAACTGTCCCATGTCGCCAACCGCGACGTCCTCGTCATGACCGTGGCCAGCTTCTTCGCAATGCTCGCCGGCGTCCTGACCCGCTTCGGGCTCTATGCGGGGATGTTCGGCGGCTATGGCGGCCGCAGCTCGAACAACAACAACTCGGTGCCGGTCTGGCTGATCGTATTGGTCGTCTCGGTAGTCACCTACATCCTGAGCCAGATCTTGATCCTCGCGATCTCGCGCTACCGGGAGTTCGCCGCCGACCGCGGCTCGGCGCTGCTGACCGGCGCGCCCGAGCACCTGATGAGCGCGTTGCAGAAGATCTCGAGCGAGATGTTCCGGATCCCGCAGCGCGACCTGCGTGAGGTCGAGTCGATGAACGCGTTCTTCATCATTCCGGCGAGCGTGAAGAGCCGCGCGTCGTCGCTGTTCGCGACCCACCCGCCGCTCGAGCAGCGGCTGGAGCGGCTCGCCGAGATCGCGCGCGAGATGGGCCGCCCGGTCGCCTAGGGGCCACACGCTGGGACTGACGGACGTCCTCTTCGGACGCAAGAAGCTCAAGAGCCCTGCACAGGATCGGCTGTTTGCGCTCTCGACTGCACGCGTGACGCTCGACGCCGAGTTGGGGTTGAAGTCGGCCGGGGCCGGCGGGATCGTCTTCAAGCCGCTGTCTGCCGGCGAGTTCGTCCGGGCCGAAAACGACTTGCAGGAGGTGCTCGACGCCGTCGCCGGCGAGTCCGGCTCGCGGCTCGAGCGCAAATCGGACGAGTTCGGCTACGAGTGGATCGTCGTTCGCGACGCCGACCTCGAGGACCAGGTCGCGACGATCCACGCGGTCGCGCAGGGCCTACAGGAGCGTGGCTTTGGGGAGCAGCTGCTCGCAGCCGCCTTCAAGTTCGAACCGAAGTTCGGGGACGGCGAGACCATCTACTGGATCTACGGCTTCAAGCGCGGCGCGTTCTGGCCATTCGTGCCCAAGGGTGACAAGGAGCGCGACAACGCCGAGGAGCTCGAATTAAAGGCGAAGCTCGAGAAGGAGCTCCCGATCGAAGAGGATCTCTCCCGCTGGCTCGCGCTGTTCAACGCGCCGCTGTAACAAGGTTCACGCGCACGCGAGACGCGGGGCTTTCCCCCGCTCACCCCGTTCTCGAGCCTAATCTCGAAATGCGCACATGTGGCGCGCCGGAACGCGCCAAAACAGCTACTTGTCGAGCTCCTTCTGGCCGGCGCTCGTCCCGACCTCTTTCTTTAACGACTCGAGCTCCTGGTCGACCTGCGACTGCGAGGCCATCTGCGCCAGCTCGCGGTCGAGCTGCGTCTGGTCAGAGGTGAAGTCCTCGAGCGTGCCCGAGGCCGTCAGCTCGCCGATCGCATCGGCACGCGCCTGCATCTCCTGCGTTTTGTCCTTCGCGCGCTCGATCGCCGCACCCGTGTCCGCCATCTGATCGCCGATACCGGTAGCGGCTTCGCCGATCCGCACCTGCGCCTCGGCCGCCGAGTACTGGGCCTTGATCACTTCCTTCTCCGAGCGGAAGGCCTCGACCCGGGCGGAAAGCTGCTGCTCGCTCGCGACGAGCTTCTCCTGCTGCGCCTGGAGCTGCTTGATCTGTTCGTCGAGCCCCTGCAGCTGCTGTTGAACGCCGGACTTCCGCTCGAGTGCGGTTCGCGCGAGGTCTTCCCGGCCCTGCGCGACCGCCTGGCGCGCCTGGGAATCGAGCTTGACGACGTTTTGCTCCAGGCTCTGCGTCTGGATCTCCAGCCGCTTCTTGGCGGTGACCACGTCCGCGACGCCCCGCTTGACGTTCTGAAGCAGCTCGAGCTGGCGCTCATAGGAGTAGTCGAGTGTCTCCGAGGGCTTTTCGGCCCGGTTGAGCAGCCTCGAGTACTTCGCCTTGATCAGCGTCACCGTCCGTTCCATCAGTCCGGCCATTTGCCCTCCTCGTCGATTCCGCAACTAGCCTACCGCCGGTGATCATCGAGCGAAGCATGCACCCGAGCTGGCTCTCCAACGCCTATCTCGTCGGCGACGAGGAGGGTGGGACGGCCGTTTTCGTCGACTCCGGCGCACCGCTCGCGCCGCTGCACGACGCGGTCGAGCGCCACGGCCTGACGGTCACGCATCTGCTGACGACACACGCCGATCACGACCACATCGCGGGTGACGACGAGCTGCGCGAGCGTTACGGCCTGGAGATCGT
>JALYLK010000191.1 GCA_030774275.1 Actinomycetota bacterium | reverse complement strand
GACCTGGGCGCGGAGAACCACGAAGTAGCCGACCAGGCCGCAGGCGAGCCCCACGAAGCTGCCCGCAATCAATGCGTTGCGCATGAACTCGTGCGCGAACATCAGGCAGCCTCGAGCGCAAGTCTCGCGGTGGCTCGGCGCCTGCTTCGGAGTGCGCGGCCCACGCGAACTAGGACATAGATGCCGAAGGAGAGCGAGGTGACGTAGAAGCCGACCGGGTAGATCGAGAAGTAGGCGAGCGCCAGCCCGAGCCAGGTGACCGCGAGCGCGAGCACGACGGAGAGGGCGATCCCGAGCAGAGGACGGGGAGTCAGCTGGTGAGCTGTGGCAGCCGGCGTCACCAGCAGCGCGAACACGAGCAGGGCCCCCGTGATCTGGCTCGTTTCCGCCACGGAGAGGCCGAGGACCAGCAGGAATCCGAAGCCGAGCAGGCGGACCGGGACGCCGCCCGCCCGTGCCACCTCTGCGTCGACCGACGCGAAGAAGAGCGGCCGGGCTGCGATCGCAACGAGGCCGATCGCGGCGGCCGCGACGACGAGGAGCACGGCGACCTGGCCCCTGGTGATTCCGAGAAAGGTTCCGAAGAGAAGTGAATCCACGCCGTTGAGGACGCCGTGGTAGAGGCTGACGAAGAGGAATCCGAGCGCGAGCGCCAAGGCCTGCAGCGTGCCGATCGCAGCCGATTCGGCACTCAGGCTCCGGCGCGATCCGGCAATCCCGGCGAGGGCGAGTGCGCCGAGCCCACAGAAGCCGAAATAGCCCACGGCGAGCGGCAGGCCGGCGAGGCTGGCAGCCGCCGCGCCGGGGAACGCGATTACCGAGAGCGTGTGCCCGGCGAACGTTTGCCGGCGGAGCACCATGAACCAGCCGGTCACCCCGGCCATGATCGCCACGATCGTGCCGGCCTCGAGCGCGTTGACCATGAACGGGTAGGTGAAGAGCTCGCGGAGGTCGGTGATTGGATTCCACGAGAGCCCCTGGAAGATCGCCGCCTCAACCATGGCGGTCACCGTGGACGAATGGAGCCTCGGGCTGGCCGACGACGACGAGCCGGCCGTCGGAGGCGCGGAGCACTTCGATCGGCGCTCCGTAGAGACGGCTGAGCGTCTCGCTCGTGATCACCTCTTCGGGTGCGCCCTCGATCGCCCCCCCGCCGGCCAGGTAGATGACGCGGTCGAGGTAGCTGAGGATTGGGTTGATGTCGTGCGCGACGAGCAGCACGGCCACGCGCTCCTCCTCGCAGATCCGGCGCACGAGGGCGGCGACCGCGGCCTGGTTGGAAAGGTCGAGGCTGTCGAGCGGCTCGTCGAGCAACAGGAGCTTCGGCCGTCGAACGAGCGCTTGCGCGATGAGCAGCCGCTGCTGCTCGCCGCCCGAGAGCTCGCCGATCGGCTGGCGGGCATAACTCGTGGCGCCGACGAGCTCGATCACCTCGTCAACTCGGGCCGCGTCGCGCCTGCGGCTCGGCGCGCCGGGAAGGGGAATCCCCCAGCGGGCTCCGTCGAGCCCGAGCTGCACGAGGTCGACGCCGCGGATCCGGGTGCCGGTGTCGAAGCTCCGCCGCTGCGGCAGGTAGCCGACCCTGCCCTTTGCGTCGCCCGGCGGCCTGCCCAGCACCGATGCGCTCCCCGCGGCCAGCGGCAGCAGGCCGAGGATCACCTTGATCAGCGTCGACTTGCCGGCCCCGTTCGGGCCGAGAACCGCGACGAAATCGGCCTCGCCGACGCTCACCGAGACATCGCTCCAGATCCTGCGGCCGCCGAGGCGCACCGCCGCGCGTTCAAACGCGACCGCGGGCTCGCTGCGGGTGTCGGCCTCGCGGTTTGCCTGAGTGGCCGAGGCGGTGGGGTTTGTCACCGGCCGGTCGCCTTTGCGAGCGCTGCGGCGACCGCCTCCAGCTGGTGTGACTGCCACTGCTGGAAGCTGGCCGAGGCCGGGACGAGCGTTTCCGTGATCGTCGTGACCGGGATGCCACGTTTGCGGGCGGCGTCGGTGATCCGCTTGACGTCCGGCGTGCTGTTCTGGCTGTTGTAGACCCAAACCTTGATCTGCCCGTCGGCGATCTGGCGGTCGACGGTGGTCTTGTCGGCCGCGGTGGGCTCGGTCCCTTCGCTGATCGCCTTCAGGAAGGTGGGCGGCGTCAGCAGTCTCAGCCCCAGCGCCTGCGCGAGCGGCGCGAAAATGCTCTCGGACGCACCGACGGGCACGCCGTGGTACTTGCGCTTGATCGTCGCGATCAGCTGCTTGTAGTGCGCGAGCCCGCTCGTCTCGAAATGCGCCTTCTGCTGCGCGAAATAGCCGCCGTTCTTTGGGTCGAGCTTGTTGTAGTCGGCGACGATTGCCTCGATCGTCTTCTGCACATCCGACGGCGAGTACCAGCGGTGGGGGTTGCCACCCGGCTTGATCCCGACGAGCTCGCCGATGTTGAGGACGACCCGCCCGCGGACCGGATTGGCGTCGATCAGCTTCTGCGCCCAGGGGTCGTAGCCGATCCCGTTCACAATCGCCATTTGCGCTCCCGCGATCGTGCGCGCGTCAGCGGCGGTGGGCTCGTAGGCGTGGGGGTCGGTCGCCGGGTTCGTGATCACGCTCGTGACGTGGACTCTGCTGCCGCCGAGCTGGGTAGCAATGCTGCCCCAGAAGTTCTCCGCCGCGACCACCTTCAGAACGCCGTTGGGCGCTATCGCAGCGCTCCTGGAGCTTCCGCCGCAGCCGGCCACCACCAGCAGCAGCCCCCCAAGCAGGACGAGTTTCGACTTCGTGAGCTTTCGCACCCCAGCCACACGCTAACAATACTCATTCCCGGTATCGCTTGCGTTCCGAGAGGCGCTATCATTAGCCGCCGTGAACGCCGCGACCAAGACGAGCCCCTGGGCCGAGACCACGATCGCCTCACTTCAGGCGAGGGGCCACCGAAACAGCGGTGCGCGCCGAGCGGTCGTCGAGCTGCTCGGGCGACAGCACTGCTGCCTGACCGCCCAGGAAATCTTCGACCAGCTGCGCGAGGAGGGCCGCCGCGTCGGAATTGCCAGCGTCTACCGCGTCCTCGAGCAGCTGAGCAAGGACGGGTTCGTCCAGCGCATCGACATCGGCGCCGGCACGACGCGCTTCGAGCCCCTTCACGCCGGCGGCGAACATCACCATCACCTCGTCTGCGACGACTGCGGCAAGGTCGAGGCCTTCGCCGACGACCAGCTCGAGCGAGCGCTGAGGAAAGTCGAAGGGCGAACCGGTTACTCGGTCGCCGGCCACGACGTCGTCCTTCGCGGTGCCTGCGGGGACTGCGCCCAATAGACGGATAAATCAAACGGCCGCTTAAGATCGCGGTCGTGGCGGGCCGCCCGTTCAGCACAGGATCGGCATGGCCGCCGTTGGGGCGGGTCGAGCAGGACATTCGGGCGATGATCCCGCAGCTCCGCCTGTCAGATCCCGGCCTGAGGGCGCTGCGCAGCGCTGCCCGGGCGGCAATTGTCATGCCCGCCGTCTTCGCCTTCGCGGACAAGGTGATCGGGGATCCCCAGACGGCGACCTTCGCCGCATTCGGATCGTTCGCGATGCTGGTGCTGGTCGACTTCGCCGGCCCGATGCGCAGCCGGTTCGTCGCCTACCTGGGCCTGGCCTTGGCGGGTGGCGTGAACATCGTTCTCGCCACGCTGTGCTCGAGGAACGCGTGGCTCGCCACGGTTGCGATGGCCCTGGTCGGGTTCGTGATCCTCTTCTCCGGGGTGATCAACGGCTACTTCGCCGCCGCCGCGACCTCGGCGCTCCTCACCTTCATCCTCCCAGTGACGATTCCGGCCCCGTTTTCCGAAGTGCCGGCACGCCTGGAAGGCTGGGGGCTGGCTGCGGCAGCGGGAATCTTGGCCCACTTTCTGCTCTGGCCCGCGCGGCCGCGTGCCGGGCTTCGACATGACGCGGCAAATGCCTCAGGCGCGCTCGCCGAGCTCCTGGAGGGCGAGCTGGCGGGCGACCCCGAGGCGATCGCCATTCGGGCAGAGGCCGCCCGCGACGCTGTCGACGGCCTCCGCCGCGGCTACCTCACCGCACCTCATCGTCCTAGCGGCCCGCTGGGGCCGATGGCCGCGCTGGCCTCGCTCGTCGACGAGTTGGACTGGCTCAAGTCCTTTCTCGCACCTCGGCCGGATTCTCCCTCGCTCTACGTCGGCGGCCAGGAGAACGTCGAGGCTCTGGCCGCTTCCGCTGCGGTACTTCAGGCCGGCGCCGCGACCCTGGCCGGCCGTGAGGCGCGACCGAATTTTCAGCGGCTGGATGCGGCGAGAGACGCCGTCGCCGAGGCGCTCGCGGGCCGAATATCGGAATCTCCGGCGGCCCTCGACGACGACCTGCTCGGTTCCGCACTCGAGCCGACCTTCAGGATCCGGGCCATCTCGTACTCCGCGAGGCAGGTTGCCGGCTACGCGCTCCTGGTCAGCGGGAAGCCTGCGCCCGACTTCGACGAGCTGGACGTCGCCGGCGCGGACTTCTCCAGCCGGCCCGCGCGAGCTGCGGTGGAGGCGACCGAGCGGCTCGCCCTTGAGCACGCCGGCGGCGGATCGGTCTGGCTCCGCAACAGCCTCCGCGGTGCCGCGGGACTCGCCGTCGCCGTCTTCATCGCCCAGCGGACCGGCCTCCAGCATTCCTTCTGGGTCGTCCTCGGGACGCTCTCGGTCCTTCGCTCGAACGCGTTGAGCACCGGCTGGTCCGTGCTCACGGCGCTCGCCGGGACCGCCGTGGGGATCCTCATCGGCGCCGGCCTGGTGATCGCCATTGGCACGCACGAGCTCGTTCTCTGGGCGGTGCTGCCCGTGGCGGTGCTGCTCGCGGCCTACGCCCCTCGCGCCATCTCGTTCGCCGCCGGCCAGGCCGGCTTCACCGTCGTCCTCTTCGTGCTCTTCAACATCATTCAGCCGAGCGGCTGGAGAGTCGGAGTCGTGCGGATCGAAGACGTGGCGATCGGCTTCGCGATCAGTCTCGGCGTGGGGTTGCTGTTCTGGCCGCGGGGCGCAGCCACCTTGCTCCGGGAGAATCTGGCCGCCGCTTACGGACGGGGCGCCGACTACGTCGTCGCGATGGCTCGCGAGATCATCGATGAGGACGGCCCCGGCTCGTCCACGGAAGTTGCACAGACTGCAGCCACGGCCGTCCACCGGCTCGACGACGCCTTTCGGCAGTACCTGGCGGAGCGCTCGGCAACGGGTGTGAACCTGGAAGAGGTCGGAGCGCTCGTGGCGGGCGCCGCGCGCCTGCGCCGTGCGGCGCAATCGCTCGGGGCGCTCGGCAGGATGGCAGAGGGCGAAACCAAGCTCACCCGCTGCGGCGCGAACCTCGATGACGAGATCTACGCGCTGCGCGCGTGGTACGTCACCCTCGGCGATTCGTTCCTCCACTCCAACGCCATTCCGCCGCCGCACATCCGGGACGCCGAGGGCCGTGCTCGCCTGCTCGAGTGCGTGCGGGCAGCAGTGTCGGGCGGCGGCCGCACGAATGCTCGTTCTGCGCTGGTCCTGGTGTGGGCGAACCAGCACCTCGACAATCTCTGGCGGCTCGAATCGCACCTTGGCAGAGCGGCCGCCCAGGTATCTAGGCCGGGTGGGCCCGAGCCGGCGTAAAGCGCCGCCACATTGCTCCTGCAATCAAGCCGATGAGTAGCGTCGGGACAATGTTCAGGAACCGGTAGACCAGCACCGCCGCGACAACCTCGGCGTTCCCGCCGCCGAAACCGACGAGCGCGGTCGTGAGCCCGACTTCGACCACGCCGATCCCGCCTGGCGTGATCGGCAGCGAGCCGAGCAGCCGAGTGAGCGACCAGGCGGCAAAGGCCTCGACGGCACTGACCTCGGCGGCCGAGACGCCGAGCACGCGAAGGGAGACCAGAAACAGCAGGAAGACCGAAAGCTGTCCGGCTAGCGTCGACAGGGTCAGGACGAGCCAGCGATGGCGGAGCAAACCAATCGCCTGGGTGCGGAAGCGGACAAACGAGTCGCCCGACCAGCCGACCGCCCCGCGCCGGAAAAGCCGGAGGACCCAGTTGACGAACCGCGCAGCCATCTCCCCGATGAGACGCGCGAGCTTCGGCGTCGACAAGGCGGCTGCGAAGCCGGCGGCTACGACGACGAAGACGGCGAATGCGATCGTCGCGACGGTCTGAAGGAGTCCGTTCTTCTCCTGCTGGAGCGTGAGTAGCGCGAGCGACACTGCGGGGAAAGCCAGCAGTGCCAACTGGTTCCAGATGCCGGTCACCGCCACGGCCAGTCCGACCGAGGATCCGGCGAACCTCCAGCCGCGGAGAATCGCGTAGGCGAGGCCGACGCCGACCGCCGCCCCGCCCGGCGCGATGTAGGTGGAGGCCGTCGAGGCTTGCGTGAGTACGAAGGCCCTCAGAAAGCTCAGGCCGGGGAGGGCGGCCATCCAGGGAGGCGCGAAGGTGACGAGGTTGAGTGCCGTCGCCAGGAGGAGCGCACCGATCTGCTGCCACGAGAGCTCCTCGACCACGGCCCAGACCTCGCGGTAGTTGGCGATCCGGGGCAGGACGAAGATAAAAGTCGCCACGACGACGGCGATTCCCAGCCCGATCGCGATCAGCTGCCGCCGCCGAGGTCTGTGCCGCCTCGGCTCGCGAGGAGTCGTCCCGCCATCGTGAAGGTCGCCGGCGATCAGCCGAGGATACGGTTGCTACCGAAGCGCGGTCTTGCCCGCCGGAAGCAGGCCCGACTCACGGGCAGCTCGGATCACGCGGGCAATCCGGGCAAGCCGAGCTCCCTGCGCCCGTGCGACGAGGCGGGTCTGTTCATCGGGCCCGCCGACGCTGTGCCCGCTCGTGAAAGAGGCGCCGTACGGATTCCCGCCGCCGTTGAACACCTCGTGAACCGTGTATCCGAGCGGGACGACGATGGCGCCCCAGTGGTAGAGCGTGTTGTTGAGAGCGAGAATCGTCGACTCCTGGCCGCCGTGCTCGGTCTGGGCGGACGTGAACGACGTCGCGACCTTGTCGATCAGCCTCCCCTGCTGCCACAGCTCACCTGCGAGGTCGAGGAACACCTTCAGCTGGGCAGCGACATTGCCGAACCGGGTCGGCGTGCCGAATGCGATGCCGTCGGCCCATTCCAGATCCTCGACCTGCGCGACAGGTTCTTCGTCGAGGTCGGAGCGGTGCCGGCCCCAGTACTGGCTGACGGAGATCAGCTGCTCCTCGCTCAACTCCGCGACGGGCCGAAGCCGGACCTCGGCGCCTTCGCCTTCGGCGCCCTCGGCGACCGCTCGCGCCATGCCGTGCACATTGCCGGTGGCGCTGTAGTAAATGACGGCGACTCGGACGGGAAGCTCGCGCCCCGCCTCGCTCATCGGCCCGTCTCGTTCGACCGTAGGGCGATCGAGAAGAGGACGTCGTCGCTGCTCGCGAGCACGGCATCGATCGAGTGCGCGTGCATCCACTCGCGGGTGACTCGGGCGAGGTCCGCGAGGCGGAAGACACGGTTGGCGTGCGCCCGGACGATCACGCCTTCGGCCCCCACTTCGGCTGCAACTGCCGCACAGCCGAGCCACTGCCCGAGCGACGCGCCCTGGGCCGGCGGAAGCTCGAAGAGGAGATCCGCGTGCACGCGGTCAGGGAGGCGGGCCTGGTCCGGGTTGTCGCGCTCACGTCGACTGGCGCGTCGAAACATACTCCGCTGAGGGTTGCGGGTCGGTTGACCGGTGTCTTCGCTGCCAGCACCCAACTCCGGTTCCAGGCGGCTGGCGTCACATGGTTCCGGTTAGCAGGGAGCGAGGATGGTCGCTGGCGGTGCAGACAGCAGACCGCGTTGCCTCGACCATGGGCGGACTCGAAGCTTGGGCGAACCGGCGGCGGCGACCGCCTCTGCGCCCCATCACGAAAGGAGCGAGCATGACTCGCAGACAACCAATCGCAATCCTCGCCACCCTGGTAGCGCTGCCGCTCACGGTGATTTCGCTGGCAGGGTGCGGTGGCAGCAGCAAGGCGAGCGGGACACCCGCGTCTCCGACGACGGCGAGCGGCGGGCGGGCGACGGTCGGCGTCGCGAACGTCGGGCTCGGCAAGATCCTCGTCAATTCACAGGGGCGCACGCTCTACCTGTTCAAGAAGGACACAAGCACGACGAGCACGTGCCTGGGCGCCTGCGCCGTCAACTGGCCGCCGCTGCGGGCCAGCGGGAAGCCGACGCTCGGCAGCGGCGCCAACGCCTCGCTCGCCAGCACCGCCAGGCGCTCTGACGGAAAGACGCAGGTGATCTACAACGGCCATCCGCTGTACCTCTTCAGCGGCGACCAGAAGGCCGGTGACACCAATGGCGAAGGCGTCAATGCCTTCGGCGGCCTCTGGTACGCCGTGTCACCCGCTGGGAACCAGGTCACAGGTTCATCATCAGGCTCGGGCGGGGGCTATAGCTCCGGTTATTAACTGAGGCCTCCGCGGGACAATGCGGGGCAACGATCAAGGAGGCGAGATGGGTTTCGACCAGTACCACGAGCCGGCAGAAGAACTGAGTGCCGAAACGCGCACGTTCGCCCGCATGATCGCGTCGCTGACCGAAGAGGCGGAGGCGATCGGCTGGTACGAGCAGCGCATGGCGCTCGAGCCCGATGCCCAGGCTAAGGCGATCATGGCCAACGCGCAGGGCGAGGAGTTCAAGCACTTCGGGATGGACCTCGAGTTCCTGATCCGCCGGACGCCGAATTGGAGGATCGCTCTGCAGAAGATCCTCTTCACCGAGGGCGACATCGTCGAGGCCGGCGAAGAGGCGGAGGACGCCGAGAGCCGCTGATTCCCTCAGGTTTTTGTCGTTGCGCACGAGACAAGGTTTCCTCAGCCTGCTAAGTTGACGTTTACGTCAAAAGATATTTGGAGGACTGAGTGCGCCTGGGGAAGCTGGACTACAAGTGGGTGGCGTTGACGAACACCACGCTCGGCATGTTGATGGCGACGATCAACGCTTCGATCCTGTTGATCGCGTTGCCGGACATCTTCCGGGGGATCCACATCGATCCGCTCGCGCCCGGCAACACGAGCTACCTGCTCTGGTTGATCCTCGGCTTCCTCGTGGTGATGGCGGTACTGATGGTCAGCCTCGGAAGGCTCGGCGACATCTACGGCCGGGTGCGCATGTTCAACCTCGGCTTTGCCGTCTTCACGCTCTTCTCGATTCTCCTCTCGGTCACCTGGATGCACGGGAGCGCCGGCGCGCTCTGGTTGATCCTCATGCGAGTGGGGCAGGGCGTCGGCGGGGCGCTCATCTTTGCGAACTCGAGCGCGATCCTGACCGACGCCTTCCCGCAGGACCAGCGCGGGCTCGCCCTAGGGGTGAACAGCATCGCCGCGATCGCCGGCTCGTTCCTCGGGCTCGTCCTGGGCGGCGTGCTTGCTCCCATCTCGTGGCGGCTCGTGTTCCTGGTCTCGGTGCCGATCGGCATCGTTGCGACGTTCTGGGCCTATTACTCGTTGCGGGAGTTGGGCGAGCGCCGGCCGGCGCGGATCGACTGGTGGGGCAACGCCACCTTTGCGCTCGGTCTCATCGGCGTGATGGTCGCGATCACCTATGGCATTCAGCCCTACGGCGGACACACCATGGGTTGGACCTCGCCGCTCGTGCTCTCGTCCCTGCTCAGCGGGATCGTTCTGCTTGTCGTGTTCTGCCTGATCGAGCTGCACGTCGAGGAACCGATGTTCCATCTCGACCTTTTCCGCATCCGCGCGTTCGCCGCGGGCAATCTCGCCGCACTGCTGGCGGCGATGGGCCGCGGCGGCCTGCAGTTCATCCTGATCATCTGGCTGCAGGGGATCTGGCTGCCCGAGCATGGCTACTCCTTCGCCCAGACGCCGCTCTGGGCCGGCATCTACATGCTGCCGCTGATCGCCGGTTTTCTTGTTGCCGGCCCCGCTTCCGGCTACCTCTCCGACCGCTTTGGCGCCCGCCCGTTTGCGACGGGCGGCATGATCCTCGCCGCCACGAGCTTCCTGCTCCTGATCCTGCTTCCCGTCGACTTCGGCTACATCTGGTTCGCACTGATCCTGCTGCTGAACGGCGTCGGCATGGGCCTGTTCTCCTCGCCGAACAGCGCCGGCGTCATGAACTCACTGCCGGCGAGCCAGCGTGGCGCCGGTGCCGGCATGCTCGCCACGTTCATGAACTCGGCGAGCGTGCTCTCGATCGGCGTCTTCTTCACGCTGATGATCATCGGCCTGGCGTCCGGGCTGCCGAGTGCCTTGCACGACGGGTTGGTCGCGCACAGCGTCCCCGCCGCCGACGCTTCACGCATCTCGCACCTGCCGCCCGTTGCGACGCTCTTCGCGTCGTTTCTCGGGTACAACCCGGTCAAGACGCTGCTCGGCCCGCACGTCCTGCACGCTCTGCCCGCGGCGGACGCGCACACCCTCACCGGCCCTCGCTACTTCCCGCAGTTGATCTCGTCGCCGTTCCACAGTGCGCTCGTCTATGCATTCGTCTTCGCGATCGCCGCCTGCCTGATCGCGGCGTTCGCGTCGTTGTTGCGGGGAGGCAAGTACCACTACGCGGAGGCGACCTCGCCTGCCGGGGCGCCCACCGGCCTCGAGCCCGTCGAGCCCGACGCCCCCGAGATCCCGCGGCTTGCAAGGCGGCGAGCCGCAGAGGAGACGGCATGAGCACACAGGCACCAGAACGCAGCTACCGGATCGGCGAAGTGGCCGAGCGAGTCGGTGTCACCACACGGACGATTCGCTACTACGAGGAGTTCGGCCTGCTGGGAACCGCAGCGGCCCGGACGAAAGGCGCACACCGGCTCTACACCGAGGGGGACATCGCACGTCTGGAGGAGCTGATCCGGCTCCGCGATCTGCTCGGGCTCTCGCTCGACGAGCTCGTCGCGCTTGCTGAGGCCGAAGAAGCCCGCGCCGCGCTGCGCGATCAGTGGGCTGAGAGCACGAGCGACAGAGAGCGCGCCCGGATCGTCGAAGCGGCTGTGCCGCTCGTCGAGAAGCAGCTCGAGCTCGTCCGCGCGCGCCGGCGGAGGCTCTCCGAGTTCGAGGACGAGCTGTCCAAGAAACTGCTCTCGCTGCGAGAGCGTCAAGCCGAGCTCAAACTGAACCGGTAGGCGGCACTCGATGCGCATTCGCTGGTACGGCCAATCCGCCTTTCTGATCAGCGGTGAGCGCGCTGTGTTCATCGACCCGTTCGGCGCGATGGAAGGACTGGCGGAGCGCGGGATCCGGTTCGCCTATCCGCCGATCGAAGACGTGCAGGCGGACTTGCTGCTCGTGACCCACGAACACGGTGACCACAACGCGGTCGAGTTCGTCGGCGGGTCGCCGCAGATTCTTCGCTCCACCGCCGGGACGTTCGACTCGCCGGCCGGCACCGTGATCGGCGTCGCCTCCGAGCACGACGACTCCGCCGGCACCGAGCGCGGCCCCAACACGATCTTCTGCTTCATGCTGGACGGGCTCCGTCTTTGCCACTTCGGGGACTTCGGCCAGGCCGACTTGCGGGTCGAGCAAGCGCGGGCGATCGGCGAGGTCGACGTTCTTTTCTTTCCCGTCGGGGGCGGTCCGACCATCGGTGGCGAGCAGGCCGCTGCGGTCTCCCGCGCTCTCGAGCCGCGACTCGTCGTGCCTATGCACTACCGGACGGATGCCGTCAACTTCCTCGATCCGCCCGACTCATTCCTCGCCGCGCTCGGCGCCCGCGTAGAACGGATCGAAGGGAATGAGCTGGAGGCCGAACAGTTCCTCGGTACTGCCGACGAGCCGGCTGTCGCCATGCTCAGGGCGCCCGGGCCGGCGCCTGGCTAGGGGATCCAGGCGGCCGGTAGCCGAACTCTTTGGATTCCGGCTAGCCGTAATGCGCCGAAACACATCGCTTGCAAAGCTGATCGCATGCCGATCCGGTGTCTGATAGTCGACGACAACCAACTCTTCCTCGAGGCCGCGCGCGTGCTCCTCGAGCGAGAAGGTCTGTCCGTAGCGGGGGTGGCAATGACCAGCAATGAGGCAGTCCAGCAAGCCCAGAGCTTGCGGCCGGACGTCGTGCTGGTGGACATCTCGCTCGGGGAAGAGAGCGGTCTCGACCTTGCGCAGCGTCTCGTGGAGGACGGTGTCGGCGCCGAGGCGACCGTCGTCCTGATCTCGACGCGCGCCGAGGAGGACGTCGCCGACCTGGTCGCCGTGAGCCCGGCGGCCGGCTTTCTCCCGAAGGCCGAGCTCTCCGCGGCCGCGATCCGCCGGATCGTCGAGGGCAACGCTAGCGCGCGTCGAGAAAGGTGATCACCGCGAGGACCCGCCGCTGGTCATCCTCGCTGGCCGGCAGCCGGAGCTTCGTGAGGATGCTGTGCACGTGCTTCTCGACCGTCCCTTCGGTGATCCACAGCTGGTGCGCAATGCCGGCGTTCGAGCGCCCCTCGGCCATCAGCGCGAGCACCTCGCGCTCGCGCGGGGAGAGGACGTCGAGCGGATCCTCGGCACGGCGCGCCGCGACCAGTTCCTGGACGAGTGCTGGATCGACGACCGACCCTCCCTTGACGATTCGCCCGAGCGTCTCGATGAACTCGTCGACATCGGTCACGCGGCTCTTCAGCAAGTACCCGGTGCCCTCGCCGCCTGCGAGCACGTCGGTCGCCTGTTCGACCTGGACATGGGCGGAGAGAACGAGGATCGCCGTCTCCGGAAACTCCTCGCGGATCTGGTGGGCGGCATCCAGACCCTCGGTCGTGTGGCTCGGCGGCATTCGGATGTCGACGATCGCCAGCTCGGGCCGGTGTTCGCGAACGAGCGCAATCAGCTCGGGGGCATTGTCGCACTGGCCCGGGACTTCAAAGCCGGAACGCTCGAGCAGGCCCGCCAGCCCTTCGCGGAGGAGCACGTCGTCATCCGCGAGAACGACTCGGATCGGATTCTCACTCACACCTCGATTATGGGGTAGCTTGGCAACATGAGCACGTCGGCCCAGTCGGTCGGCGCGCTTCGACGCTGGTTCGAGGTTGTGGCGTGCCCCTGGTGAGGGACCGCGTTCCGGTCCGGTCGCTGGCCGAGGAGCAGGCCGCGTTGCGCCGGGTCGCGACGCTTGTGGCGGAGGGCGCGCCGGCCGCTCAAGTGTTCAATGCCGTGGCCGAGGAGGTCGCCCAGGTCATGGGCTTCGGCAGCGCCGCGGTTTCTCGGTTCGACGACGATGGCGCGACGATGACGATCGTCGCCCTCTGCGACGATCGTCCGCATGGCTTTCAACCTGGCACCCGCTGGCCCCTCGACGGCCCATCGATGTCGGCCGAGGTTCTGCGCACGGGCCGTCCGGTGAGGGTCGAGGACTACACGGACATTTCGAGCTCCCTCGCCGCCGAAGCTCGCGTGTCGGGGCTCAACAGGATTGTCGGCGCCCCGATCATCGTCGACGGCCGAGTCTGGGGAGTCATCTCGACGGCGTCGCCCGAGGCACCCTTTCCGGATGATGTCGAGGACCGTCTCGCCCAGTTCACCGAGCTGGTGGCGACGGCGATCGCCAACAGCCAGGCACGGGAGGAGCTCACGCGGCTCGTGGAGGACCAGGCGGCGCTGCGACGCGTTGCGACGCTCGCTGCGCAGGGCGCCGATCCCGCCGAGGTGTTCGCCGCCGTCAGCGCCGAGGTCGCCCGGCTGATTCCTGCCGACGGCGCCGCTCTCACCCGCTTCGAGGCCGACGGCACCGTTACCGCGCTGAGCGGTTGGACGAGCAGCGGAGGCTACGTCTACGTGGGAAAGCGGTACGCCCTCCAGGGGACCGTTTCCGGCTTGATCTACGAGACGCATGAGCCTGCGCGGATCGACAACTACGGAGACGAGCCCGGTGAGGCCGCTGCCGCCGGTCGGGAGATGGGCTGGCGGTCGTCGGTGGGAGTGCCACTCACTGTGGAGGGTCGCCTCTGGGGTGTGTTGGCTGTCTCTTCAATGACCGAGCGCCCGTTACCGCGTAACACCGAGCGGCGTCTGGGAGAGTTCACGGAACTCGTCGCGACCGCGATCGCGAACGCAGAGGGCCGCAAGGAGGTGACTCGGCTTGCGGAGGAGCAGGCGGCACTACGGCGGGTGGCGACGCTTGTGGCGGAAGGGACGACTCCGGCCGAGCTGTTCCAAGCGGTGATTGCCGAGGTGGGACGGCTGATTCCGGCGGACGCGGCGGCCCTGACGCGTTACGAGACGGATGAGACAGTCACCATCATCGGCGGCTGGAGCAGAACCGACGGCTACGTCGCCGTCGGGGCGCGACATCCTCTCGGGCACGGCACCCTGGGCCGGCTCGTCTTCGAGACCTGCCGGCCGGGGCGGATCGACAGCTATGCGACCGCTTCCGGCTCGCTCGCCGACGTGGTTCGCGATCAGATGGGTTGGCAGTCCGCCGTGGGGGCACCGATCGTCGTCGAGGGCCGGCTCTGGGGAGTTCTGGGTATCGGCTCGACCACCGACAGCCCGTTGCCGCCCGACTCTGAGGAGCGCCTGGCGGAGTTCACGGACCTCGTGGCGACCGCTCTTGCGAATACCGAGAGCCGCGAGGAGCTCCGCGTGCGCAGCGAGGAGCAAGCGGCTTTGCGGAGCGTGGCGACGCTGGTCGCCCGCGGCTGTCCCGCGCCGCAGGTGCTCGATGCTGTTGCCGCGGAAGTGGATCGGTTGCTCGGGGCCGACTGGGCGGGGGTGCACCGTTACGACTCCGATGGCGCTCTGACCGTACTCGCTTCTCACGGGGACCTGGCTCCGAACATCCCGGTTGGCGCGCGCGTGATGCTCAACCGTGAGAGTGAGAGCGGGAGCGTCGCAGCGTCGGTCAAGCACACCGGCCGGTCTGCTCGGATCGAGAGCTTTGAAGACCTTCCCGGTGACTGGGCCGCTCGGGGCCGGGAGCTGGGCGCTCGGTCGGCGGTTGGAGCGCCGATCACCGTCGAAGGCGAACTTTGGGGAGTGGCGATCGCGGTCTGGACGCAACCCGGTCCGGTGCCGATCGTCGATGCCGAAAGGCTGCTGGCCGGCTTCACGGAGCTCGTGGCGACCGCGATTGCCAATGCCGAGAGTCGCGAGGAGCTCGCGTCCCTTGCGGAGGAGCAGGCAGCGTTACGGAGGGTCGCGACACTTGTCGCCGAAGGCGCGAGGCCCGCCGAGGTCTTTGCAGCGGTCGCGGACGAGGTCGCTCGGATGCTCGGCGTCCCGATTGCGGTGATGCTGCGATTCGACCCGGACGGGATGGCGACCGTCCTGGCGAGCGCCGGCGCCGAATTCGGTTCCGCCGGGACCCGCTGGCCGATCGAGGGCCCCAGTCTCGCCGCGGCCGTCCTCGAGACAGGTCGCGCAGCTCGGATGGACGACCTCTCGGAGGCTCGCGGTGCCATAGCGGACGCCGTCCGCGAGCTGGGCGTCCGCTGGGCCGTCGGCGTCCCAATCATCGTGGACGGAGCGTTGTGGGGGGTGATGACTACCGGTTCGCGTGAAGCGGAGCCCGTTACCGGAGGCTTGGAAGACCGACTCGCCAAGTTCACGCAGCTCCTGGCGACTGCGATCGCCAATGCGGAGAGCCGTGCCGAGCTCGACTCGTCACGCGCGCGGATCGTTGCCACCGCCGATGCAACCCGGAGGCGCATAGAGCGCGATCTCCACGACGGCGCTCAGCAGCGCCTCGTCTCGCTCGCACTCGAGGTCCGCGCGGTTCAGGCGTCGGTACCTCCGGACCTCGGCGAGCTCCGGGCGGAGCTTTCGCGAGTCGCCGCGGGTCATGCTGACGTGCTGGACGAGCTGCGGGAGATTGCTCAGGGGATCCACCCAGCGGTCCTGGCCGACGGCGGGCTCGGACCCGCCTTGAAGACGCTCGTACGCCGCTCGCCGGTCCCCGTCGAGCTCGACGCTCGAGTCGAGGGGCGGTTGCCGGAGCCGGTCGAGGTGGCGGCGTTCTACGTTGTCTCTGAAGCCCTGGCGAATGTGGCCAAGTACGCCTGTGCGTCCGTCGTGCAGGTTGCCGTCGCCACACGCGACGGAGTCCTGCGCGTCTCCGTTCGCGACGACGGCCTCGGCGGGGCGGATCCGGCCATTGGGTCCGGCCTGCTCGGTCTAAAGGACCGGGCCGAGGCGATCGGCGGCACAATCTCGCTCGACAGCCCGCCCGGTGCGGGAACATCGCTTTTCGTCGAGCTTCCGCTCGCCTAGTCAAGACCGCTAGGAGGGTTTGGCGGAATGCCGCTCGTCGCCGGGGTGCGAGCAGCGCGGCCCGGCGGCACAGACTGTATTTCGCCGAACCCTCCTACCGCGAATCGCGGCGGCGTGCCTGGTGGATAGCAGGTAGGTGGGGATTCCGGCCGGTCGGGGGCGCGAACGGGCGCTGGCCGTGCAGACGCGCGCGGCCCGGGCAGCGACCTTTCTTCACGTACCCGAACTTGAAGGGAGCCGCTGGACCATGCCATTTACGAACAAGATCCGCTGGGGCAGCGCCGGGGTCGCCGTTTTGGGCGCTCTGGTCGCGGTCCTCGCCCTCGTGGGCTGGGCGGGTAGCTCGCCGGCGTCCGGCGAGGCGTCCGCCGTGGGCCAGCCACCGCCCGAGTGGGCCGCCAATGCCGGCTCGTGGCCTGCGCACAACCACGATCTCGCGAACACACGCGCCACCACGGAGTCGCCGATCAACTCGCAGACCGTCTCCAAGCTGAAGGTGAAGTGGCGCTTCTCGATCAAGAGCGCGAGCGTCTTCGGCGCGATCGCTACCTCTCCGATCGTCATCAACGGGACGGTCTACTTCCAAGACCTAAGCTCCAACGTGTACGCGCTCGACCGGTCCACCGGGAAGCTCAAGTGGGAGCACAAGTTCAACAATCCCGACGAAGGGCCAAACGGCGTCTCCTACGGCTACGGCCGGCTCTACGGAGCAACCTCTACGGACGCGTTCGCCCTCGACCCGCAGACCGGGAAGCAGATTTGGGCGCGCAAGCTGCCTCGCAACAACAAAGAGGGCATCGACATGACGCCTCAGCTGTACGACAGCACGGTGATCTTCAGCACCGTGCCGGGCAACCCCTCGTCGTTCTATGCGGGCAACGGTGACGGCATCGTCTGGGCGCTCGACGCGGCGAGCGGGAAGACGAAGTGGAAGTTCAACACGATCTCCGACGGGGCCAAGCTGTTTCTCAATCCCAGGGTCAACAGCGGCGGCGGCCTCTGGTACCCGCCCTCGGTGGACAGCAAGGGTCGCGTCTTCATCTCGATCGCCAATCCTGGGCCGCTGTACGGGACTCCGAAGTTCCCTGGCGGGTCGAGCAGGCCGGGGCCGAACCTGTACACGAACTCGATCGTTGCGCTCAACGGCCAGACCGGAAAGCTGCTCTGGTACCGCCAGGCGGTCCCGCACGACGTGCGTGACTACGACCTGATGATCCCGGCCATTCTGACGACCCTGCCGATCCAGGGCGTCCAGACCGAGGTTGTCCTGGTCGCGGGCAAGATGGGCAAGGCCTACGCCTACCGGGCCGACGACGGCAAGCATCTCTGGACCCGCTCGGTCGGCAGGCACCTGCACGACACCGGGCCGCTGCCGCGAAAGCCGGAGAGCATCATTCCCGGCGACCTCGGCGGGGTCGAGACGCCGATGGCGCTCGCAGAGAATCGTCTCTTCGTTCCCTGGCTCGATCTTCCGGCGGTCGCCAGCGCGACTGGTCAGAAGGGTGGCTTCAACTTCCGCGCCGGCCGGGGCGGCCTCGCCGCCCTCGACGCCGCCAGCGGCAAGGTCCTGTGGAAGCACAACTTGCCGTCGGTGGACTTCGGTGCCGCCACGGTGGCCAACGACGTCGTCTTCACGAGCGACTACGCCGGCACGATCTACGGCTTCGACACGCAGACGGGCAAGACGCTCTGGACGGCCAAAGCGCCTGCCGGGATCAACGCCTTCCCGTCGATCGACGGCGACACGCTGCTCGTCGGCGCCGGTGCTACCGGTTTCTTCAAGAAGCCTCAGTTCCAGCTGATCGCCTACTCGCTTCCGTAAACCGACCCACGATTTGCAAAGGAGTCACCCAATGAGAAAGCTCACCATCAGCTCCCTCTCCGCTCTCGTCGCGATCGCCATCGCTTCGCTCACGCTGGTTCAGCTCGCCTCCGCGCGTGGCGACCGGCCGACTGCCGGAGCAACGACGACGGTCCAGGTGAAGGGCGGCGAATTCTTCTTCCGGCTCTCGACGAAGTCAATCGCTAGGCCGGGGAAGGTCACGTTCGTCTTCAAAAACATCGGCCATCTCCTCCACGACTTCAAGATCAATGGCCGGAAGACGCCGCTGATCGGGCCGGGCAAGACGACGCGGATGACCGTCACCTTCAAGAAGAAGGCGAAGTTCGGCTACCTGTGCACCGTGCCTGGCCATGCCGCTGCCGGGATGAGAGGCACGTTCACCGTCCGCTGACCATGAGTCATTCCTCCGGCCGCCGCCTCGGCGGCCGGAGGCGTTCCTTGTCTCGAATCGATCCAAAGGAGCCACGATGAGCGACCGACCGAACATCCTGTACGTGGCCGAGGCAACGGCCACCGGCGGCCGACAAGGCCATTCCCGTACGAGCGATGGGCGAGTAGATGTCGACCTCGACGTCCCGACGGAGATGGGAGGTACAGGCGGTCCCGGGACCAACCCGGAACAGCTTTTCGCCACGGGTTATGCGGCTTGCTTCCAGTCGGCGCTGCTGCGTTTTGCAGCGGGGCGGAAACTCGATCTGAGCAATTCGCGGGTCACGGCTCGGGTCGGGATAGGGCTGCTCGACACCGGTGGCATGGGCCTCGCCGCTGCGATCGACCTCGAGGCTCCAGAGATTCCTCGAGACGAAGCAGTCGAGCTGATGAGGCGTGCGCACGAGACCTGCCCCTACTCACGGGCCACGCGCGGAAACATCGAGGTCACACTCACCGTCGGCGGCGCGAGCCTGGAGCGGCAAGCCGCTTGAGGCGCGGCCACTGAGCCTGCCGATCATTGCCGCCATGAGCCCCTTCCTGCTAGTCGCTGCCGTGCTCGTCGTTCTAATGGCGCTGAGGCTCGTCGAGATCTACGCCGGCGAGGACTACGTCTGCCCCTCGTGCGGCGCAAGGAACGACGGAGGCCATTCCCCGGAGTGTCCGTGGAGCCGTTTCCCCTCCGGGTGAACGAACGCTCGGGGCGCTGTTAGATTGCTCTGGCCGATCGAACCGCCCAGGAAGGGAGCGCGCGATGGCGCAGGAAGCGGTGGGCTTCGAACGTGACATCCGGCCTCTGTTCCGCGAGGGGGACATCTCTTCGATGTCGGCCGCGTTCGACCTCTCGTCCTACGAGGAGGTCCGGGAGAACGCCGACGCGATCTATGGTCGCCTCTCGGAGGGGAGCATGCCCTGCGACGGGGCGTGGCCGAGCGAGCAGGTGGAGCGCTTTCGCAGCTGGATGGACGCCGGCTTCCCGAAGTAGCCGCGAGCGCTCGTTAGGTCGGAGTTGAGGCCTGATTCTTCGGGCTCGCGAGGAGAAAAGCACCTGCGACTACGGCGGCAAAGGCCAGGATTCGCAGACCGCCGAACGCGCCCGCAGGGACCGGCTCGTTGAGCACGACTGTTCCCGCCGCGATCGGCAAGGCATTGGTCAGCAGCGTCGCGAGCCCCGCGACCGTGAGGGCACCGCCGGCCTGGTAGCCGAGTTGGAGCAGGGCGGTCCCCAGCGCGTAGCCGAGGACGAGAGTGAGCAGGAAGGCGATCCGGACCCCACCCTGCGTGGCGAGCTTCGTCGAGATGTCGCCGATTGAAAAGAACAGCCCGCCGGCGATACCGCTCGCCACGGCGACTCCAACAGTCATTCGTCCCAGGATCAGGACAAGGACGGCGGCCGCGGCGCTGGCGCCGAGCCAGACGAGAATCGCCGCAGTGGAGCCATGGCCACCGCTGCCGCTGCCGCCCACGAGTGACACTGCGAGTGCGAGCAGGCCGAGGACGGAGAGGACTACTCCGCTCAGCTCGCGCCTGCTGAGCTGACGGTGACTGATCCGCGCAGAGACGTACGCGAGCACGCCGATACCACCGGCATTGATGCTCTGCACGAGCGAGAGCGACGCCAGGGCCAGCGCGGCTGCGTAGAGCAGGAATCCACCGCTCTCCATGGCGAAGCCGAGCAGCCAGCTTCGATCGCCGAGCAGGAGCTGCAGCGAATGCAGCGGGCGGCGCATCGACAAGACCGGAAGCGCTGCGGCAGCATCGTGCTCGCGCAGATACGCGAGGTTGGTGATCGTCGTCGACAGGAGCGCGAGGACGATCGCGACGGCGGTGCTGACGTTCATGACCCGTCAGCCTCTCGGCTTGGCGTCGCTACGGCAAGCAGGGTCCCGCAGGACGGGACGTCTCTAGCTTTACGCCGCCCTCGAGGGCGTACGAGCGAGGCTTCCGTCGCGGCCCTCGGCAAGGCCCTCGATCCCGGAAAGCCGCGCCTCTTCGAGCGACCGGCTTGCCGCGAGGTAGCGCTCGAGGTTTGTCTGGCTAGGCTCGTCCGAGAAGGCGACGACCGCCTCGACAAAGTGCTGAAGCGCGTCGCGA
>JALYLK010000190.1 GCA_030774275.1 Actinomycetota bacterium | reverse complement strand
CGGCCGCCCGGAGTCGACGACGACCTGCGTCGGCGAGGTTGCTCCGGGGCCGATCGAATGCTTGAGGACGTCGAACCCGCGCACCGACTGCGGGAACTGAGGGATCCCGGAGGCAGACCCGGGTGTCAGCTTCAGCTCGGAGACCGGAATCGCGGCCGCAATCAGCAGCGCGGCTCCCACGCCCAGGAACGCGAGCGGCCGGCGCATGATCGCGCCTGCCAAACGGTGCCAGAACCCGTTGTCGGGGTCGCGCCGGCCGAACCGCTCCGGCAACACGCGAATCCGCGCCACGCCGCGGCGGCCGTAGATCGAGAGCAGCGCCGGCTGCAGCGTCAGGGCGGCGGCGATCGAGGCGAGCGGGATCAGGAAGCCGCCCACACCGATCGAGCGGACGAACGGGAGCGGGATAAACAAGAGCAGCGCGAGTCCGATCGCGACCGTCGCGCCGGAGAAGATCACGGCGCGGCCGGCGGTCTGCATCGTGCGCACGATCGCCGCCTCCACGTTGTCGCCGCGCGTCAGTTCCTCGCGGAAGCGATAGGTGACGAGCAGCGAATAGTCGATCGCGATGCCGAGGCCGATCAGGAAGACCAGGTTCGTGACGTACGTCGCCGTGGTCAGGTAATGCGCGTACACGTAGACGCCCGCCAGCGTCGCCATCACCGTGCAGGCGGCGAAGATGAACGGCATCGTCACGGCGACTGAGAGACCGAAGACTGCGAGCAGGACGAGCACGGCGATCGGCAGGGCGATCATTTCGCCCTTGCGCAGGTCCTTGGAAAAAATGGGGTCGAGATCGTGCTGGATCGCGGCCTGTCCGGTCACGTAGGACTGGACTCCGCCGCCGTGGGGAAGCGCCCGGTAGAGGTCATCCGTGTAGGCCTTCGCCTTCGCGAGGCGGAGAGTCGAGACGACGTCGCCGTAGAGGACATGACGGCCGGCCGGGACGAGCCGGCGCGGCGTCGAATCCGGAACGGTTCGAGCCGCGTGGTCGAGAACGCCCTGCAGGCGAACGTAGGCGGCGCGATCGACCCCGTCGCGGAGCCGGAAGACGACGGTGAACGCGCCGTCGCTCCGGTCGCCGAAGTGCCGCTCGAGAATCGTTCGCGCGCGCTCGGAATCGGTGCCCGGCACCGAGAATTCGTTCGAGAGCAGCGAGCTCAGGTGCATGAAGGCGAAGCCGCCGACGAGCAACACGCCTAGCCAGCCGGCCAGGATCGGCCAGCGAAACCGCAGCACGAAATGCGTCCAGCGCTCCATCCGCCCTCCTCGACTCACAAGCTAGCGATTGCTAACCGAGCCAATCGGGAATCGACGCTCATGCACTCGCCGTTCTACCCTTAGTGACCGTGCCGCGAAAGAAAGACCAGCTCGACCATCTGCAGGGCGAGATCCAGGAGCTGATCGACGAGCTCTGGCAGGTACCGCGCTTCTCGGGCCTCCGCCGCGGATTCAGGCCACAGGTGGACGTCGTGCGGACCGACGACCCTCCGGAGTTCAGAGTGGTGATCGAGCTCGCCGGCGCCGACTCGGAAAGTTTGCGGATCTTCGCCGACGACCAGACGCTGGTCGTCGCCGGCACGCGGTCGCCCGGGTATCACGGCCGTTACTTCCACATGGAGATCGAGCACGGGCCGTTCCAGAGGCGAATCCAGTTCGCCCAGCAGGTCGATCCCGCGGGCGCCCGCGCCGAGTACAAGCGAGGCCTCCTGACCGTGACGCTCCCGATCGCCGAGCGGGAGCAGGCTCAGGAGAAGGTTTCGATCCAAATCGCGAGAAGCGCATGACAGACCTCTTGACCGAGGAACGGATCGAGGAGCTCGAGGTTCCGTCCGAGCTGCCGGTCCTGCCGCTCAAGGAAACGGTCGTCTTCCCGCAGTCGATGACGCCGCTCGCGATCGGCCAGGAGCGCTCGATCAAGCTGGTCGAGGACACCGTCGACGGCAACCGGCTGCTCGCGCTCGTGACCGCCAGGAACAACGAGCCCGAGCATCCGGGCTGGGACGACCTCTACGAGGTCGGCACCGCTGCGGTGATCCACAAGATGATCCGCGTCCCCGACGGCACCCTGAGGATCCTCGTCCAAGGCGTCCGCCGGATCCGGCTCGAAGACCGAATCCAGGACGACCCGTACCTGATCGGCAAGTTCGCCGAGGTGCCGGACGACGTCGATGAGTCGCCGGAGGTCGAGGCGCTGACCCGGAACGTGCAGAACCTCTTCGCACGCGTGATCGCCTCCGTGCCGTACCTCCCGGACGAGCTCGAGATCGCGGCCGCGAACGTCGACGAGCCGAGCGCGCTCTCGTACCTGGTCGCATCGACACTGCGGATCAAGACCGACGAGAAGCAACATCTGCTCGAGCTGACCGACGTCGGGGTGCGGCTGCGAGAGATCTCCGTGATCCTGAGCCGCGAGCTGGAGGTCGTCGAGCTCGGCTCGAAGATCCAATCGCAGGTCCAGTCGGAGATGGAGAAGGGCCAGCGCGAGTACTTCTTGCGCCAGCAACTCAAGGCGATCCAGGAGGAGCTGGGAGAGGGTGACGCCGAACAGGCCGAGGTGAACGAGCTGCGCGAGCGCCTCGCCGAGCTCGAGCTCCCGGAGGAAGTAAGGAAGGCAGTCGACCGCGAGCTGGCCCGGCTCGAGAAGCTCCCCTCTGCTGCGGCCGAGTACGGAGTCATCCGCACGTACCTCGACTGGATCGCGACGCTGCCGTGGAACAAGACGACTCAGGACAACCTCGATCTCGAGCGCGCGCGCGAGATCCTGGACGAGGACCACTTCGACCTCGACAAGGTCAAGGACCGGATCATCGAGCACCTCGCCGTCTCGAAGCTGAAAGGCGACGTCTCCGGGCCGATCCTCTGCTTCGTCGGGCCGCCCGGCGTCGGCAAGACTTCGCTGGGCCAGTCGATCGCTCGCACGCTGGGCCGCAAGTTCGTTCGCATCTCGGTCGGCGGCGTGCGCGACGAGGCCGAGATC
>JALYLK010000189.1 GCA_030774275.1 Actinomycetota bacterium | reverse complement strand
AGCGTCGGCGTTCGCTGGCCGAGGAGCGGGCGCAGAAGGCGCCGATCAAGATCCTCTTCCCGCTCGTCTTTCTCATCTTCCCCGCGATGTTCATCGTTCTGCTCGGGCCCGTCGCTTATTCGATCGGCAAGATCTTCGGCGGAGGCGCTTGAGGTGGCCGGGCCCCCCGGAGCCCTGGTCCTTCGTCGCGAGGACGACGGTCAGGTCGTTTGCGAGCGCTGCATGGTGGCGGACACGACGCTCCGGCGCCTGCGCGGCCTGCTCGGCCGGCGCGAGCTCAGTCCCGGCGACGGGATCGTCCTCCGTCCCGGCTGGTCGATCCACACGGCGTTCATGCTCTTCCCGATCGACGTCGCCTTCGTCGACGCAGACCAGGTGGTGGTCAAGGTCGTTCAGAATCTCAAGCCCTTCCGGGCCTCCCTCTGCCGCGGCGCCCGCGACGTGGTCGAGCTCGCCGCCGGCGAGGCCGAACGCCGGGGATTGAAAGCGGGAGACCGCCTCGCCTGGGCCGCACGAGGAGTCAACGGGCGGCCTCTCACCGCCTCACGCCCCTTGCCTCTGGCCCCCGAGACCGCGGCCGCCTCGCCGACGAGGCCGATCCGGGTGCTCCTGGGCACCCGCGACGAGCAATTCCTGCGGCTGGCCGAGTTCCTGTTGACGCGCAACGGCTTCGCCGTCGAGACGACGAAGAAGGTCGCGAACGCGGTCGACCTGGTTTGGCAGCAACGCCTTGATGTCGTCGTCCTCGATGCAAGCGAATCGCTGAGCGAAGCGGCCCGGACCGCGGCAGCGATCGAGGCTCTCCATCCCCAGGTGGGCGTGCTGATCGTCTGCGACGACGAGCGCCCGAAACCGGCGACCGGCCTCCCGATCATGGAGAAGTGGGAAGCCCTGGAGACGCTGTCCGACGACATCCGCCGCTCTTACACGAGCGCGACGAACTGAGCTCTGTGCACAAGACGGGCGCGCCTCCGGCCGAGGTGTCCTCTCGCCTTTCCGCGCTCGCTCACATCCGCACGCTACCGCGCAGGCAGCAGGTCGTCGTCGCCTGCACAAGCGTCGTGCTCGCCGCGGGCTGCTTCGCCCGCTTCGGCCTCAGCGCCCACGCGTTCGTCGGCGCGATCCTCGCCGTCGCCCTCGTCCTCCTGACGGCGATCGACCTCGACCGCAGGCTGCTTCCGGACGCCATCGTCCTCCCCACTCTCGTCGCCGTCCTGATCCTCCAGATCGCGTTCTACCCCGCCCACGCGCTGGAATGGGTTCTGGCGGCGCTGGCGGCTGCGCTCTTCTTCTTCGTCCCGATGCTCGTCTACCCCGCCGGCATGGGCATGGGCGACGTCAAGCTGGCCGCGCTGCTCGGCGCAGCGCTAGGCAAAGCCGTCGCGGCGGCGGTATTCGCCGGGTTGCTCGCCGCGGCCGCGGTGGCCCTGTTTGTACTCGCCCGTGAGGGCCTCGGCGCCCGCAAGAAAGCAATCGCTTTTGGGCCCTTGCTAGCCTTCGGCGGGTTGCTCGCGCTCTTCCTCGGCGGGCGCTAGGCTCGGCGCGTGTCGAGAGCCTTACTCGCCGAGCGCGACGCCGTGCACGCCGAAATCGTTTCCGCCGCCTGAACCCGAGACAGAACCGCTGTCGATAAGCCGGACCCAGTGTCCGGTGAGGTCATGCGTATTACCATTCCAAGTAACGCCGGTGATCACAAACGCGGCGAAGCCAATTACGTGGTACCAGTTGGGCGGAACGCCCACCGTATCCAGAGTGTCGTAGAGAGGAATCAACGTGGCTGAGCCGTCGGTCTTAAAGGCATTCTGAATGCCATTATGAGAGCCTGAGTTGCTATTCCCGCCGTACCACGCGTTGGTCGGCAGGTCCCCTGAATGGCCAAAGGTGATCCAGTTGACCATGTCGGTCGTGTTAACGGTCTGGGCGGTTACCGGGCCGGTGGTTGAAATGACGTCGAGGTCCATCAACTTTGGCTTCTTCTTGTCGGTGGTATCGAAGTTGACGGTGATGTCAGGTAGGCCAAAACAGGCCTCGGGTGGCGGTGTGCCCAGGGTCCAAGTGGCTCGCGGCGTCCCATCGGTCTTGGTACAAAATTTGCTTTTGTCTATCGGGATCGGCGCCACGTTCCCCGCGCCGCTCAGAACCCCTAGTATCGCGGCAGCCTTGGCTCTGACTGGGCTACTCGGCAGGCCGATGAAGCCGCCGAAACGGAGCGAAACGTCACGCTTTATTCTGACTTGAACGCCGTAGACGCCGCTCCCAGGATATGGCGTCTTGTAGCACGAGTTAGGATCGACGACCCCTGGGCCGTCTGCACACTCCGGAAGGGGTGTATTCGTGGGCTGCCCGTCGTTACGAAAGCTGTATTCGCCCGCCACGGCCGCCACCTGCGCTTTGCACGCATCGACGGAGCCTGTGCCAAAGCAGGGGTTGAGTTCCCTCACGGCCGCGAGAACCGATGCATCAGCGACGTTCTGGACGCTCCGCTTGTTCGCGAAGAGGTTCGACCCGTCGCTGACAAGCGCAATAAGCGCGAAGAGCAACGGCAGCGCAAACACGACGAGTATGAGGGTTTGCCCGTGTTCACCTCGTATGGCTCGTCGTCGAGAAGACCCGCGCTCTACCGCCGAATTACGGCTTGATTCAGCGAAGGCGCCCAGCGTCTTGCTCTCTTTACCGCCTCGTTGTTTCCGCAGCTTGATCTCGGCCCTCCCCACAGAAGCATGACCGCTGACCCTCTTGTTTTCAAGGGATTTGAGGTCCTGTCGGCTGTTCAGCTATTGAACACCGAAGCAGTCCTTTCGGCCCTTGTCGGATCTTGGCGGGGGTAGCAGACTGATACCGGTTACCTGGAGCCTTGGGGATAGGGAAACCCGGGCTCGTTGCGGACAGGAGGGGCGTGGATCGGCGAAAGCACGAGGGGAAGGGCTCACTGCTGGTCGATCTGTCGGCGCACGCAGCCAACCTCGCCAGTACGACCCGGCGCTCGGCGCAACGGTTGCCCGATCGGGCTCCACCAGCTGCATTGCTCGACGAGCTCGAGGCCGAGTTCGCTCGCTTCGACGGGCATCCGGACACAGCCGCAGCGTTCGCGGCCGCCGGTACACGGGCACGAGCGCTCGCCGCGGCCTCGGGCGGCGGCAGCGAAGCACTCCGCTCCGCAGCCCTGGTCTACGCGGCCGACGCACTTACCGGCCTAAAGCTCGAGCGGGCCCTCCCACATCGAACGGTCGCCGAGATCGTCTCGACCGTCGCGGCCACGGTCGGCTGTTCTACCGAGGCCGCCTCACTGGATCTCTTTCTGCGCGCCGCGTCCAACCCCAGGCTGCTCGAGCTCCCGCCGCTGGTCGCGGTCGAGCTCCAGGTCGGCTTGCTGCTTTCGCTCGCTCCTGTCTCGGACGTTTCGCTTTGGAGCCACGGGTCGCTCGGTGAGGTGCAGTGCCTCGTGCACGACGGCGACGCCCAGCCGACCCGCCGCGTCCGTCACGTCGCGAGGGCGGCGCTCGACGGGGATGCCGACGGTGGCGTCAGCGAGCGGGGGTGGATCCACAGTGTGCCCGTCAAGCGGTGGCAGCAGCCTTACGCAGCGCTCGTCGTCCGTGCGCGTCCCGATTGCCGTCAGCGAGCGCTCGTCTTCCTGGAGGAGGCCGCTGCCCTGCTCGCGCCGGTACTGGAGCGCAGCATGCTGCTCGAGCGGAACGCCGAGCGCGAGCGCGCGCTCGTCGAATCGAGCGAAAGGCGGCTCGTTCGGTTGGGTTTCGACCTTCACGACGGGCCGATCCAGGACCTCGTCGCTCTAGCGACGGACGTCCGCCAGGCGGGCACCCAACTGGCCGAGCACGTAGACGGCCCAGCGCGCGAGGTCGTCGCTGGACGCCTCGAGGACTTGACCGCACAGATCGTGGAGCTCGACCGCACGCTGCGCGAGGTCGCACAGTCGCTCGAGCCCGCGCGCCTATTCGAGTCCTCGCTCCAAGACGTCCTACAACGTGAGGTGGAGTCGTTCCAGAGCCGCACGCAGACACAGGCGAGGCTCCACCTGAGCGGCGATATGAATTCGATGACCGCGTCGCAGCGGATTGCGCTCTACCGGATCGTGCAGGAGAGCCTGACAAACGTTCGCGAGCACAGCGGCGCAAACGAGGTGCAGATTCGAGTTCAAGGAAGCATCCGGGGCACCGAGGTTCAGATCGAGGACGACGGCAGGGGGTTCGAGGTCGCGAACACGCTGATCAGTGCCGCGAAGCGTGGCCGGCTCGGACTTGTGGGGATGGCCGAAAGAGTGCGACTGCTCGGCGGCAGTTTCGACGTCCAGAGCCGTCCCGGGGGGCCGACAACCGTCAGCCTTCTGCTCCCCCATTGGCAGCCGGTCGCGCCTGAGGGCGCCGAGCCGGACCTCGCCTGACGCTCTCAGCCCTCCGAGCGCTCGAACAGCTTTAGAGCCGACGCCCGGTCGGGAACCCGCAACTTCCCCAGCAGTGACCCTACGTGCCGCCGGACCGTGACCGGCGAGATGTCCAGGCGGTCGGCAATCTCGGCCGTGGTCAGACCCCGACGCAGCAGGTCAAGCACTTCCGACTCGCGTCGGCTCAGCGCGACTGGGGGACGGCCCGGTAGGCGCAGCCTGCGCCGGTCGTGACGGGCCCGGAACTCCTCGACCACCGGGCCCAGCAGCGCCCGCGGGAACGCAGCCTCGCCTCGTAAGGTCGCCTGCAGTGCTCGCGCGAGCGCGTCGGGGTCGAGATTCTTTTGTAGATAACCGGAGGCGCCGGCCCGGAGTGCCTCCAGGAGTTCGTTCTCATCCTGCACATCAGTGAGGACGACGACTTCGGTTTCAGGGACGCGCGACGCGATTCGCCCGACGACTCGGATGCCGCCTCCGGGCAAGTTTGCGTCGACAAGGCACAGCGCCGGTCGCTCACGCAGAGCAGCCCTTAGCGCTGCAGTCGCATCCGCGGCCTCTGCACAGACCTCGAAGCCGTTGCGCACGAGGATCAGTCGGATTCCCTGGCGCGTCGGCAGCTGCGACTCGGCGATCAGGACGCGCGCCGGATTGCGCGTCACCGGGCACCGTCCATTCCAAGCGTGGCAACGCCTGCCGATGCGTCCACTACGCTGTGATTGGTATGCGTGTCCTGATTGCCGACGACCACCCGCTTATTCTCGCCGGAATCAAGCGTGCCCTTGAGGAGGCCGACGGTTTCGACGTCGTCGCCGAGGCGAGCACCGGCAGCCAGGTGCTGCCGCTCGTCTCGCAGACGGACCCGGATCTGGCGCTGCTCGACCTGCGCATGCCCGAGATGGATGGGCTGACGTGCCTCGACCGGATCCGCAAACAGCATCCGAAAGTGAAGGTCGTGATCCTCTCGGTCTCGACCGATCCGGAAGTCGTCCAGACCGTGCTCAACCACGGCGCCGCCGCCTATGTCGTCAAGAGCGTCAACCCGATCGATCTGTCGTCTGCTCTCCGGCAGGCGCTCGAGGGCACCGTCTTCAGCGCGATCGGCCTGCCCGAGAAGACTGCCCAGGAGGACGCCGTGAAGGCGGCCGGCCTGACCGAGCGTGAGACGACGATCCTCAGGGCGCTCGCCCGCGGCCTCTCGAACGAGGCGATCGGCAAGGAGCTGTGGGTCGCCGAGCAGACGGTGAAGTTCCACCTGACGAACATCTATCGCAAGCTCGACGTCAAGAACCGCACCGAGGCCGCGCGGTATGCCTACGAGCACGGCCTGATCGACAGCCCGCAGAGCGACCACGGCTAGACCGCAGCGTCGCTGACACCTCCCCGCCCACGAAGGCGGTCGAACCAACTCCGCGGCCCGGGCGAACCAGGCGGACGATCAAAGCACCGTCGATCCCCGAGGGGAGGAAGGAACGACGTTCATGCACTCATCTCTTGCGACCGTCCGCAAGCCAATCCTGGTCGTGCCGGTTCTCGGAGCCGTCGCGCTCGCTCTGCTCCTGATCCTGACGCGGCTTCACGGGCCGGGCAACGCGTTTGCCTCGAGCCACGCGGAGGCGCCGCTGATCAGCCAGGACCCGCGTGCGGACAACACTGACCTGTACGCGTTCGTCAGCCCTGACAACACAAACACGGTCACGATGATCGCGAACTACATCCCGCTCGAAGCTCCGGCCAGCGGGCCGAACTTCTACAGCTTCGACGACACCGTCCTCTACGAGATCAAAATCGATAACAACGGGGACGGCCGGCCCGACCTGGCCTACCAGTTCCGGTTCAACACCGCGACGCGAAACCCGGACACGTTCCTCTACAACACGGGTCCAATCACCTCGCTCACCGACTCGAGCTGGAACCGGCCGCAGACCTACAGCGTCACGCTCGTCCACTTCAACAACAACGGCCAGCCGGTGGGGAACAGCAAGGTGCTCGGGACGAACATCCCGACCCCACCCGACAACGTGGGGCCGCGCTCGACTCCGAACTACAACAGCCTCGCGGGCGCCGCGGTGACGAGCCTGCCAGGCGGGACCAAGGTCTTCGCCGGACAGCGCGACGATCCGTTCTTCGTCGACCTCGGATCGATCTTCGACCTGGCCGGACTCCGTCCGTTCAACCCGTTCCACCTGCTTCCGTTGGCCGCCGGGCCGGGTGTGGACGCAATCAAGAACTACAACACCCACTCGATTGAGATCCAGATCCCGACCAGCCAGCTCGTCTCGTTCTCGAACCCGACGATCGGCATCTACGCGACTTCAAGCCGGCAGAAGGTGCGGATCCTCGACGACAACGGCACGACCAAGGGCCGAGGCCCGTGGGTCCAGGTGTCGCGACTCGGCAACCCGCTGATCAACGAGGTCGTGATCCCGCTCGGGCAGAAGGATTACTGGAACCGAGAGGATCCGGCCAACGACAGCCAGTTCGCGTCCTTCTACACGAGCCCTGAGGTTTCGCGGCTCGAGAACGCGCTCTACGGAACGCTGCCCCAGGGACACGCGGGCGGCGCACTCCAGGCCATCGACGAAACGGGCCGCTCCGACCTCGTCTCGATCCTGCTGACCGGCGTGCACGGTCTGAACG
>JALYLK010000188.1 GCA_030774275.1 Actinomycetota bacterium | reverse complement strand
ATCACGAACGCCGGCAGCTTCGAGAACCTCGAAGCGACTTTCGTCTCCACTGTCGAGGCGCTGGCAAACGCGCTCGAGGCGAACGACGAGTACACGTCGTCGCACACGCGCTGGATCACCGACACGTCCTTGAAGGTCGGCGAGAAGCTCGGCTTCGACTCCAAGCAGCTCAAGCAGCTGGAGCTGAGCGCGCTCTTTCACGACATCGGCAAGATCGGGATTCCGGCCAGCATCCTGCTCAAGCCGGGGCCGCTGACGCCCGACGAGCGGCGGATCATGGAACAGCATCCGGAGCTGGGCGCGATGATTCTGGCCCCGATCGAGCGACTCTCCGAGGTGCGCGCGATCGTCAGAAGCTGCCACGAGCATTACGACGGACGGGGCTATCCGGACGGAGTCTCCGGTGAGGCGATTCCCCTGGAGTCGCGGATCATCCTGGTCTGCGACGCGTTCCACGCGATGACGACCGACCGGCCCTACCGGAAGCAGCTGCCGGCCGAGGAAGCCTGCCGCCGGCTGCGCGAAGGGTCCGGCAGCCAGTTCGACCCGAAGGTTGTCGAGGTCTTCCTGGCGCTTCGAGGCGAGCTCTGGTCGTCTTCCGAGACTGCCGAGCTGCTCGCCTCGTAACATCACCCCCGTGAGGGCGGGATGCGACCACTCGCGAGCAGCACGCGGTTCTGGCTAGTTTCGACCTCGATGGCTTCCGACGTGCTCCGGATGCTCGACGAGGCCGGCGCCAACACCGACGTTCGTCCGGCGCTTGCGCTGCTCGCCGCCCGCGACCTGGCTATCGACTCGGACGAGCTCGGTCCGGCTTTGAGACGCGCCATGCTTCTGCTCGCCGCGGGTGGCGATCCCCATCGCGAGCTCGAGCTAGACGGGCGCGCCGTGACGGCTCTGGCGGCCGAGCTCGACCGTCCTGAGCGGCGCGCCGAGGTCAGCCGTGGGCTCGAAGCCCTACGCGGGGACGCCGCCGGGCTCGACAACGTCTCGCCTGCCTTGGACGAGCTGCTCCTCGACGCCGGCCTCGCGTGGCGCGCCTACGTCTGCGCGCTAGTCGCGGACGAGCTCTAGCCCCACCAGAACGCCGCCGCGATCACGACGTAGAGCCCGACGAGCACGACACCCTCGGGCCAAGTGCTCTCGCCGTCGTAGACGACGACTGCGGTGACGAAGGCCGCCAGCAGTAGCGAAACCGCCAGCAGGGTCGGGAAGACGAGGGTCAGGCTCGTGGCGAAGAAGAGGCTTGCGAACAGGACTACCGGGGTCAGCACCAGCGCCACCTGCAGCGACGAGTTGACGATCACGGCGATCGCGAAATCCGGCCGGTTGCGCAAGGCGAACTGGACGCCGACCACGTTCTCCACGGCGTTGCCGGCGATCGCGACGACGACCAGCCCGGCGAACGTCTCGCTCATGTGCAGCGACGCCGTCGCGGGCTGCAAGGCGGAGACGAACCAGTCGCTGACGAAGACCGCGCCCGTCGCAGACGCAGCAAGCACCGCGATCGTCGCCCACAGCGGCCACCGCGGCTGCTCGAGTTCCGCGCCCGCGGCGCCGAGGAAGATCCCCAACGTCGAGAAGAAGACGATGAGCAGGACCCCGCCGCAGATCAGGCTCAACGTTTGCTCGTGGGCTGCGGCCGGGGCATGCAACGTGGAGGCGAACGTGGGGATAGAGAGAATCGCTGCCGCCAGCAGCGTGAGCGTCGCGATCGTCCTCGCCCGCGGCGAATCGAATCGCTGGACGCCGTTTCGAAGGCCTCCGGCGAAAAAGGCGAGGCCCAAAACCAGCAGGCTGTTGGCGAGCACGGAGCCGATCAGCGCGGCCTTGACGACGCTCACGAGGCCTTTGCGCAGAGCGAATAGCGCCACGAAGAGCTCGGGGAGGTTCCCGAGCGCCGACTGGACCGTCCCGGCGCCGCCGGCGCCGAGCCTGCCTCCGAGCTGCTCGGTGGCCGTTCCGACGAGGCGAGCGAGCGTCGCCAGCGCGACAGCCGCCGCCACGAAGCGCACGACCGCGTTCGAACCGGCGAGATCCAACGCCCCGGCTATCCCAACCAGGACCGCGGTCACTACGATTTCGGCCTGCTCGCGCCGCGTCATACCCGCTCGCACCGCGCGACGCTATCAACGAGGGAGACGCCTCCCCCAAAACGAGGGATCGGATCTACAGCGCCCCGCCGGGCGGGCCGATACGGAATCCATGCGGCCGTACCAGCCTAGGAAAGGGGTCCTTTTCGTGCGTACTCGAGCGCTGGCGTTGCTTCCCGTTCTGGTTCTCGCGGCGACGCTCGCCGCCCCGGCCTCCGCCTCTCAGTTGATCAACCGCGACGTGCGCAACATCAAGCTCGCGGTCAACAGCAAGGGCGAGGCGCTCGTCACCTATCGGACCGTGCGCGGCCGGACTCAGCATGTACTCGCCTGGGGCGCCTTGAACGCGCGACAGCCGAACCGAACCCTCAAGCAGCAGCGCTTCAAGCTCGACTACGCGGGCGGCTGGGGCAAGTACCACAAGCTTTACTGGAAGACCTTCAAGAACAGCTGCGGCGCCTACGACGGCCCCGCACTTGCGTGGCAAGTCGCCGCGTGCAAGGCGTCCGACGGCAGCTACTGGGCCCTGCAGAAGTGGCAGGTTCAGCTCCCGGACCTGGGCTTCACTCCCTGGACGTCCGGTCTCCGGCAGTGGGAGCTCCACCTCTCGCACTGGACGACGTCGCTGGCGCAGCTGGAGGTCTGGCAGGACTGGGTCTACAGCGGCCGGTTCCACCACCTGTTCGGTCGCTACACGTACATGGGCCAGCCCGTCTACGGCTTCGGCAGCACCCATTTCGGCGCGCCGACCGACGGCTACGGCCGCCTGCTCTTCCTCGACACACACAACTCCGCCTACGGCTCCGGCTGGAGGCGGGAGAACTCCTTCCTCGCCCACAACCCAACCGGCGTCTTCTGTTACGGCTTCTACAAGCACAACGCCGGCGCCGGCGGCTATGCGCACCCGCCGGGGATCACCGGCATGCGTCCGAAGGGCAACGGCGACATGTACCGGATCACCGCCCCGGGCCCCGGCGTCACGCCTGACGTGATGTGGAGCGACAACGGACTCCACGACTTCAGCGCAGCCAATGCAGCCGACGTTGCCTTCGAATCGGCGATGAACACCCAGCTCGATTCGATTCTCAACGGCGACAAGCTCTGTAAGCAGCACTAGTCGCGAAAGCGCCACAGAGAGCCTCGCCGGGACCGGCTTTGCCGACCGGGTCTAGACGGATGCCCGAGCAAAGCCCGGGCATCCTTTGGGTCGGCGTCGCAAGCGAGCGCCTTATGGGAGGTAGGCTCGCCGCCGTGGTCGGCGGTGAAGAGCTTCGCGAGCTGTTGCGGCGCTTCCCGGCGGGAGTCGCGGTCGTCGGCGTCGACCTGGACGGCGAACGACTGGGGCTGACCATCGGGACGCTGATTCCGCTTTCCCTCGAGCCGCCGCTCGTCGGCTTCGCCGTGCGACGGGAGGCAGCGTTGCATGAGGTCTTGCGCCGCTCCGGAGCCTTCGGCTTCAGCCTGCTCGCCGCCGGTCAGGAGGCCGTCGCACAGCATTTCGCACGCGGCGTTCCGCCGATCGCGCTCTGGGAGGGCATCGACGTTCGCGACGTGGACGGCCCGCCGCTCCTCGAGGGGGCGATCGGCTGGCTGACGGGGCGCGTCTCGGCGGAGGTGCCGGCCGGCGAAGACACCTTCTTCGTGGGTGAGGTGCTGTCGGTCGAGGAGGGCGTGCGCGCCCGGCCGCTTGTCTACGTCGACCGGGGCTACGTCACAGCGTGACCGACGCTGTTGTCTTCGACCTGGACGGCGTGCTTCTCGACAGCGAGCAGGTCTGGGACGAGGTACGGGAACAGCTCGTGCGGGAGCGCGGCGCCCGCTGGCACGAGGGCGCACAACGGGAGATGATGGGCATGAGCTCGGTCGAGTGGTCGCGTTACATGCACGACGAGCTCGGGGTCCCAGATCCGCCAGACGCAATCTCAGCCGAAGTCGTGCGTCGAATGGAGCAGCGGTACCGCACGCAAGTCCCGCTCATCGATGGCGCGCGCGAGGCTGTCGAGCGGCTCGCCGCCCGCTGGCCGCTCGGGCTCGCGTCGTCGTCGAACCGCGAGGTGATCGACCTCGTGCTCCAGCTGAGCGGGCTGGCGCAGTTCTTCCGCGTCACCGTCTCATCGGAGGAGGTCTCGCGCGGCAAGCCTGCGCCCGATGTCTATCTCGAGGCGGCCAGGCGGCTGGAGGTCCCGCCAGAAGGATGCGTGGCAATTGAGGACTCGGAGAACGGCATCCGCGCGGCCAAGGCCGCCGGGATGCGCGTCGTCGCGATCCCGAACCCGCATTATCGGCCGGGAGACGAGGCGCTGGCTCTCGCCGACGTGACGCTCGATTCGCTCGCGGAGCTAACCGCGTCTACGGTCGCATGAGCGTGCAACTGCGCGGCCGGTGCAGGCAGACGCGGCGCAGTCGAGTCGGTGGCTTCATCGCGGCCTGCGGAGGCGCGATCACCTGGTAGTTCCAGCCAGTCGTGCCGACATCGGGAGCGAAGTCGTAGGCGGTAGCGGACCCGGTTACCGCCGCTGCGCCGATCCGGAAGTCGAAGCGACTGGTGCCTCCGAGGTCGCGGCGATTTGCCTTCAGCGTCAAGGTCGATTCCGAGAACGAGCCGCCGAACGATGCAGGCCGGTTGGCGAAATCCCACTCGCCGTGAACACACCGCCCGAACGTGTAGCGGTTGCCCAGCGCGTCGAGCGCGTATTCGGCACCGAAGACCCCGCGCGCGCAGCCGGTGCCCTTTCGGCGGTCGGCGTCGATCAGTAGCGCGACGAGATCGGTGCGGCCGAGCGCAGCGCGATTCGGGATCGCGATTCGAAAGACGACGTTGCCGGCGTCGTCGTTCGAGACCTGAGCCGAGGTCAGATCGGGAGCCGCCGCGGGCGCATCGGCCGCGCCGTCGACGTAAAGCGCCTCGTTGGACGCACCTGCCAACGGCGCGAGCAGCAGCA
>JALYLK010000187.1 GCA_030774275.1 Actinomycetota bacterium | reverse complement strand
TCTTCGCGTCAGTCCCGGCGCGACTTACCGTTACGCCCGCGATGGCGGCGACCGCGACGGCCGCTCCGAGGAGCGCCACCAAAGCGCTCCACCTGGTCATCTTCGTCACTGCTTCTCCTCTCGTGAGTCCGCCCTCTCGGGAGTAGAACTAACTACGGTTGCGCCCGATAAACGGTTCCGGTCGACAGCACCTGACGGAGCCTCTCGACCCCTTGCGTCGCGACGTCGCTCGGGTCTTCCCGCCAGAGCGAGCCCGGCAGCTCCGCGTCCGAGAAGATCTCGAGGTCGAAGAGGCCGTCCCAGCGGAGGGCCTCGAGGATCGGCCCGAACTCGATCACGCCGTCTCCGGGGAGGACGCGGTCGTTTGTGTTTCGCGTGGGTTCCCGCCAGTCGGCGATATGTACGCCGCAGATGCGATCGCGGTGGCGTTCGAGCTGCTCTAGCGGCTCTCGCCAGAGGTGCCAGGTGTCGTACATCAAGCCGACGTCCGCGCCGGATTCGGCAATGAGCGCGGCGGCCTCGTCGAGCGAGCTGACGATCGACCAGTGGTGCGTGTACTCGCGCTGGATCGGCTCGAGGGCGACCCGGACGCCGGAGCGCGCGCCTTCCTCGCCGATTGCCCGCAGCCCGTCCAGGATCGACGCACGGTCGTCGCCGGGGCCGGTCAGAAAGAGGACGCCGGTCGGTTCAAACGGGGCCAACCGGCGGATTCCCGCGCAGATCGACTCGACGCGTGCCTCGGGGTCGGTCGGCCCCTCCATCAGCGGCAAAGGGAGGATCGACGGCACCGCCGGCACCGCGGTCGCAGCGGCGAGACCGCTCTGTTGAAACCGCTCGAGCGAGTCCTCGGCGAGCTTGAACTCCCAGATTCCGACTCCTTCCGCTCCCGCGGCGCGATAGGAGTCGAGATCGTCGGCGAAGGACGCCGAGAACGTCGTGATTTGCGAGATCGAGACGCGACTGGTCATCGGCCGACGCGTTTCTTCATCCGCTCGATGAGGGCCGGCTCCAGCAGGCGTTTCGCGACGAGCGTGCCCGAGCCGGCGCCGAGGCCGGGGCCCGGGTGGGTGCTGGCGCCGATCTGCCAGAGCCGCCGAATCGGAGTCGCGTGCCCCGGGTTCGCCGGGAACGGCCGCCAGAGCAGGTTCTGGTCGAGCGCCAGCGACCCAGAGTACGGGTCGCCGTGGTGCAGGTTGATGTTCGCGGCCTGCAGGTCGGCCGGCGACAGCACGACACGCTTACGGAGCGCCGACTCGAGGTTCGGCACGTGAGCGGCGATCCGCTCCTGGATCCGGTCGGCGTAGCGCTCGCGGAGCTCCTCCGTCCAGGCGCCGTCCTTCGCGTCGAGCTCGTCGCCAGCGTCGCCCTTGACGTGCCAGGGCAGCTCCTGGAGCTGAACCCAAAGCAGGCCGGCTCCGTCGGGCGCTCGTGAGGGATCCATCGTGAGCGGCTGGCCGACGACGACCGTCGCCTCGGCCGGCAAGAGCCCGCGCTCCGCCTCGTTCACCGCGCGCGAAACGCCGTCGAGCCCCGGCGTCAGATGGACGATCGCCGTGCGCGCGAGCCGGTCGTCTCCCTCCCACTTCGGCGGCTCCGAGAGCGCGAAGTGGATCTGCATCTCGGAACGTCCGTAGCGGAATCGACGCCCGCTTGCAGCGACCCTCGGCGTCGCTTCACCGTCGAGCAGGCGTTCGTAGAGCTGCGTCGGCGTGACGTTAGCGATCACGGCTCGGGACGCGGTCACGGTGTCGCCGCCGGAGAGCCGCACTCCAACCGCCTCGCTGTCGTGGACGAGCACACGCTCGACGTCGCGGCCGGTCTCGCAGACCCCGCCGCGATCGCGAATCAGCTGCACGAGCGCGTCGACCAGTTGCGCGCCGCCGCCGCGCGGGATCGGCATGCCGCCCTCCTGAATCGCAACGGCGATCACCTGGGTCATGAACCCGGAAACCGCCGCGTCAGGCCCGAGGCCGGTGTGCAGCACCCACGGCGCGAGCAGCCCGTGCGCGCGCTCGGACGCGAAAGTGCCCGTCAGCCAGTCCCGGCTCGTGGCGAGCACGTTCCCCGTGAAATCCACGAGGCCGCGCCGTCCGAGCCGGCGGTAGGCCTTGAGCCCGAGCGCGAGCCCGTCCTTCGACCAGAGCTCCGTCCCGAGGACGCCGAACGCCAG
>JALYLK010000186.1 GCA_030774275.1 Actinomycetota bacterium | reverse complement strand
ACGCCGCTGAGCTCGCCCCGCGTAATCCTGAGCGGGCAGCAGTGGTCCTCGGAGAGGCCGAAGGAGAGCTCGAGCTTGCGATCGACGAGCTGAGAGAGCTCGCTCACGGCATTCATCCAGCTGTGCTGGTCGACCTCGGTCTGGCGGAAGCGGTCAGGAGCCTCACACTCCACTCGAGCATTCCGGTCACGCTGGTCGAGCTACCGTCGGGTCGGTTGGACGAGACAGCTGAGACGATCGCGTACTACGTCGTCGCCGAGGCGATTGCGAACGCCCAGAAGTATTCGCGCGCCTCATCGATCGAGGTTCGGATAGCCCCGGGGAGCGACATGCTCCGCATCGAGGTCGTCGACGACGGGGTCGGCGGCGCGGCGGAGCGTCCGGGCTCAGGCCTCGAGGGCCTCCGGGATCGTGCCGAGGCCATAGGAGGAACGATGAAGCTGAGAAGCCGCGTCGGTCAGGGAACGCTCGTCGCTGTCGCAATTCCGGTCTCTGCCAGAGTCGTCTTACGCTGAAACCGCGCTGAGCGGGCGTCCCGCTGGTGTTTCATCCCTTCGGGACGATGCCTTGCGGCCGGCCCCGCGATTTGCTCACTGGAGTCGTGGCAGCGAAAAAAACCCGGCAGGAAGAGAAAGGCGGCGCGGGCCGCCGCACTTCTGTGGTCGTGCTGCTTGTGCTCGCGTGCGTGCTCGCGCCGATCGCAGGTACCTCGATCTGGCTAAAGAACCAGGTCACGAACACCGACCGGTACGTGCGGACGGTGAAGCCGCTCGCGTCGAACCCGGCGATCCAGTCGACGATTGCCGACGATGTCACGAAGGCGCTGCTCACAGGGGTCGACGTTCAGGCCCGGGCTCAAGCGGCTCTGCCGCCGCGCGCCAAGTTCCTAGCCGCGCCGCTTGCCGCTCAGCTTAAGAGCTACACGCGGAGCGTAACGCTGCGCTTTCTCGAGTCGAATCAGTTCCAAAGCCTGTGGGAGAACGTTCAGCGCCGAGCCCACAGCCGCCTCGTGAAGGTCCTCACCGGCCAGGGCAAGGTGAAGACAACCGACGGCAAGGTCGTCCTCGACCTCACCCCGATCATCGAAAAGGTGAAGGAGAAGCTCGCCGCGAGGGGGATCACGCTCCCCAAGCGCTTTTCCCCGGGCGCGGCCGGCACGACCATCGAGCTGATCGATTCGAAGAATCTTCAGAAGGCGCAACAGGGCGTCAAGCTGTTGAAGACGGTCGCGATCGCGCTGCCGCTGATCGTCCTCGCACTTCTGGCCGCCGCGATCGGCCTCTCGCGAAGGCGCCGGCGAACGCTGCTCCAGGCGTCGCTCGGGATCGCGTTCTCGATGATCGTCCTCGGAGCTCTGCTGACCGTGGGCAGGGAGATCTACCTGCACTACATCACAGGCCCCAATCTGCCAAACGACGCCGCCTCGGCCTTCTACAACACCCTCGTCCACTACCTGCGTCTTGGATTGCGGGTCATAGCAGCCATTGCATTGCTCGTGGCGGCCGGGGCATTTCTCAGTGGCCCGTCGCGTGCGGCCGTCAGCATCCGAAACTGGTTCGGGTCGGCGGTGGGCCGTGCCCAGAGCGGGACCGGGCTCGCGGCGACTCCGTTTGGACACTGGGTCGGCCGCTACAAGAAGCCGCTTCGAATTGGCGCGATTCTGCTCCCGCTCATCATTCTCGCCCTTTGGAACACGCCCACCGTGACGTTGCTCATCGTCCTCGTCGTTCTCGGGCTCGTGCTGCTGCTCGCGATCGAACTGCTCGGCCGGGAACCGCCACTCGAGGCCCCGGCAGGCCGACCCACGCCGTCCAGCCCGAGCTGATCAGCTCGCGACGAAGTCGCCGTGACGCGCCACGGCGACAGCCTCGAGCCGGGTATGGACGCCGAGCGCCCGCATCAGATGGCGGATGTGGTTTCGAACCGTCTCGAGGCTCAGGTGGAGCTCCGCGGCAATTTGTGCGGTCGAATGGCCTCGGTCGAGCAACCGCAGCACTTCGGACTGCCGGGGAGTCAGATGCGGATGCGACGGCGGCTCGGACTCGTCTTCGACGGTGACGACCTCGCCAAAGACGCCGACGATGTGGCCGCCGGAGTAGAGCGGCACGGAGCTGAGCTCGACCTTGATCCGGTCGCCGTTCGCGTCGATCAGGACGCCCTCTACATCGGTCACCTTGGCGCCCCCGACGACTTTCTGTGCGAACAGCTCGCGCGCGCGCCGGGTCTCTTCCGGGGCGCAGACGGACGTGTACTGCCGCCCGCGTACATCGCCGACGAGCTTGCGAGCGGCCGGATTCACCCAGCGGATGATTCCGTGCTCGTCGATTACGTAGGCGGGTATGTTGATTGGCTCGAGAGCGCCTTCGACGTCGGCATCGAGCACACGGAGATGGGACATCTGCCGATTCTTGCGCGCCCGTGGCGGTGCTTCATCGCCCGAAAAGGGCGATTTCGGTCAGCGGTTAACGTGACGCCACGTGCCCGCTGTGCCGCAAAAGGTGACGCAGGAACAGGCCCGTCGCATCGCCATCCGAGCCCAGCTGCTCGACGGCTCCGCGCGCGGCGTGCTCAACACCGTGCGGCGGCTCGGCTTTCTCCAGCTCGATCCGATCGCCAGCGTGGCGCCCGCCCAGCAATTGGTCCTCTGGAGCCGGCTTGGCGCGTATGACACCGCTGAGCTAGACCGCCTCCTCTGGGTCGAGCGGAAGGTGTTCGAATGGAACGCCTTCATCTGGCCGATCGAATCGCTGCCTCTGATCCGCGCCCGAATCCGGAAGATCCGCCGCGCCAACACCACTGCCCAGGACCTGTGGACCCGCGACTTCCTGGAGCGAAACGCCGGCTTTCGCCGCTACGTGTTGCGCGAGCTCGAGCGGCGCGGGCCGTTGCTCGGACGCGAGCTCGAGGACCGAAGCGGCGGCCAAAAGCGGAAACACCGGTGGTTCGGAAGCCGCCAGGTGGGCCTATTGCTCGAGGCGCTTCACCAGCGTGGGGAGCTTGCCGTCGTGGGCCGCAAGAACGGCCAGCGGCTCTGGGACCTCGCCGGCCGCTGGTACCCGGAAACGGAGACTGTTCCGTTGCGCGAGGCCGAGCGCGAGCTCGCTGAGCAGCGCTTCCGGGCCCTCGGCGTCCGGCTGGACAAGGGTGAGTGGCACGCTCATCCGGAGGTGAGCGACGCGCCGGTTCCCGACCGCGTCACGCTGCTCTCGCCATTCGACCGGCTCGTCCACAATCGCGATCGAGCCGAGGCGCTCTTCGGCTTTCGCTACCGGCTCGAGATGTACGTCCCGCCCGCCAAGCGCGAGTACGGCTACTACGTTCTACCGCTCCTGGTCGGAGACCGGCTGGCCGGTCGTGCGGAGCCGCGCTTCGATCGCAAGACAGGCAAGCTCGAGCTGCTCGGCGCCTGGGGCGACACCTCCCGGCTGGACGAGGCACTCGGTGAGCTGGCGGCGTTCCTCGGGGCAGAGGTGGTTCGTTGACTGACTCGTCAATCGGTTTTTGAACCGGGCATTGCGGACATAGAGGAACGTCCATTGGAGTCTCCGTTCATCAAGTCGGGAGGTAACGAACATGGGAGCAGCTCGGTCGACCGTGGCACTGCGCGCCACTTTCGCGTTGGCAGCGGTCGTTGCGACCGCCGTCATCGCAAGCGGCGGCGCCACCGCGGCGGGGAGCATCAACGCCAAGCACTTCTTCTGGGCACCCGGCCAGTCGCCTCAGGGCACGGTCGCCTCGGTCGAGAACGACATCATCTACCACGGCGGCAACGCGGGCCCCGGCGCGATCGGGATCCAGAAGACGCCGGCCGTCTACCTGATCTACTGGGGCGCCGAGTGGGCCGACGGCTTCACCACGGCTGACACGAACGGACAGCTCTATTCGAGCAAGACCCTCCAGAACTACCTGAACACCTTCATGGCCAACCTCGGTGGCAGCCCATGGGCCTCCGTGCAGACGCAGTATTGCCGCAACGTCCCGGCCGGCACGACCAGCTGCGCGGGGATCCCCGGCGCCGACTACATCACCAATCCGAAGCACCAGCTCAAGGGCGTCTGGACCGATCCGACCCCGGTGCCGGACGACATCGTCACGCTGGGGCTGGCCGAGAACCTCGTCAATGATCCGCTCGCGCAGGAGGCGATCCGAGCTTCCGGGCACTTCCAGTACGACCCGAACGCGACCTACATCATCATGACTCCGCCGCGCCCGGTCGCAAC
>JALYLK010000185.1 GCA_030774275.1 Actinomycetota bacterium | reverse complement strand
CGCCGGAACAGGTTCGCGCAAACGCGGCAGCCGCGAACTGGCGGCTGACGCCAGAAGAGCTCGCCGCTATCCCTTAGTGGTCTGGCCGGCAACGTTCGCCGGCTCCCTGGCCCGCGATCACGCTGCGCCAGAGTCCACGCTCGCCCTTGCCAAGGCAAACCAGCCTTGCCTGCGGACGATCGCGGCCTCTGGCTTGGTGCTCGCGACCCAGGAAGCGGGCAACGTCACCGGTCAGACCACGCGAGAATGCGCGCGTGCGGATCCTGCTCGTCTCGCAGATGTATCCGGGCGATTCCGAGCCCGACTACGGCGTCTTCGTGCGCGCCCTCGAGGAGGCGCTGGGGGCGCGCGGCAACACGATCGAGCGCGCCGTGCTGACCAGCCGCCGGGGCGGCAAGGCGAAGTACGCCCGGCTGATGGGTCGCACCATCGCCGCTGCGCGCCGCTTTCGGCCGGACGTCGTCTACGCGCACTTCCTAGTCCCGACCGGCCTGATCGCGGCCCTTTCCGGACGGGTGCCGCTGGTGGTCACCGCGCACGGGCAGGACGTCGCAAACATCGGCTCGATTCCCGGCGTCCGGACTGCCACGAGCGCGGTGGTGCGCCGCGCCACGACCGTGATCGCCGTCTCCGACTACCTGCGGCGCGAGCTCGAAGCTGAGCTTCCGGTAGCCCGCGGAAAGACGGAGGTGATCGACTCCGGAGTGGATCTGGAGCGGTTCCGCGTCTCGACGCCGCCGGATGGCGCTCCTGCGTTCCTCTGTCTCGGCTCGCTGACGGAGCGGAAGAACGTCCTCCGGTTGGCACGGGCCTTCGAGCTCCTCGGCGAGGGCACGCTGACGTTCGCCGGTCACGGGCCGCTACGCGCCGAGCTCGAAGGCCGAAAAGACATTGACTTGCTCGGCGCCGTCCCGTACGACCGGATCCCCCCGCTGATCGCCGAGTCGAACGTCGTTTGCCAGCCGAGTCTGGTTGAGCCCTTCGGCCAGGCGGTGCTCGAAGGGATGGCGTGCGGCCGCTCGGTTGTCGCGACGAAGGTCGGAGGGCCGCCGGAGTTCGTACCGCCCGAGGCAGGAATCCTCGTCGACCCGCTCGACGAGCAGGCGATCGCGGCGGCGCTGCGCGATGCGGCGAAGCTTCCCAGCCCGAACCCCGCCGCCCGTGCCGCGGCCGAGCTCCACGACGTCAATGAGCAGGCGCGCCGGGTGGAGGCGATTCTGCTCGCCGCTCGAGATCGGCGAGCCGGATCTCCACCAGCGGCCTGACCGAATCCTCGAGCCCGGCCTCGCGCGCGACTACAAGAGCCTGCTCGTAACTCTCCCGAATCTTCGCCGGGTCGACCCCTTGCTTGAGGCGATTGTCACCGGTGACGAGCAGCTTCTGGATCCGCTCGTGCGCGTCCTCCCCTTGCACGTTCGAAGCCTAACTGCGCAGAGTTCCGTTTACGGAAGACGAATGGAAGCCGCCGCCAAGTTGGAAAATCCGATTCGTGTCCTGATCGCGGACGATCACAGGCTCTTTGCCGAGGCCCTCGAGGCGATCCTCGCCGGCGAGACCACGATCGAGGTGGTCGGACGGGCGCGCAACGGCGCCGAGGCGCTCGAGCTGGCGCTCGAGCTCGAACCCGACGTCGTCTTGATGGACATCAGCATGCCCGTGATGGACGGCGTCGAGGCGACACGGCGGCTTCGCGAGGCGCGGCCGGGCGCCTGCGTATTGATGTTGACCGGCTCCAATACGGCCGTCGACGTCGACCGCTCGCGCGGCGCTGGTGCGGCCGGTTACATCACCAAAGACCGCATTGCCTCCCAGCTCGTAGAGGCAATCGTGGAGACCGCTGGTCGCTAAAAAGATGGCTATCCTGGCTGCGCGATGTTGCAAATCCTCGCGGTGATCCACGTCATCCTGTCGATCTCCCTGGTCGGGCTGATCCTGATGCACTCAGGTCGGGACACCGGCTTTGGAGGCATGGGCTTCACGCCGGCTTCGCAGGGCGGGACCCACATCGTCGAGCGGAACCTGACGCGCCTGACGGTCGTGGTCGCGATCGTCTTCTTCGCGAACACGGTCGCGCTCTTCCATCTCTTGAAGTAGCTACACGCCGGGCGGTCCGCCGAGCCCGGTGACGTCGAAGCGCGCGGTTGCGATTGCCGGCACGAGCGCGCCGTAGGCGAAGCGCTCGTCGTAGAAGGCGGCCTCGTTCGCGAGCGTCGTCTGGCGCGTGAGACCGGGGACGTCGGCGAGCACGTCCGGAACGGCAACCGTGAAGCGGAGGTTGACGAGCGGCTCGGCGAGCTTGCCGCCCCGGATGCGGAAGGTGCCGTCTCGGGTCATGCCGGTCAGGATTCCCTGCCGCGGCTCGACGATGCCGAGATAGTGCAGCCGGGTGACGTAGATGCCGTCGCCCACGAGCTCGACCAGCTCGTCGACCGACTCCGCTTCGCCGCCTGCGAGCGACAGCGCGAACGGGAGCGGCCCCCAGCGCCGCATGGACGGCGGAGAAGCATGCCCCGTTGAGCGCTGCGAGTCGCCTGCCCGAGCCGCGCTCGTCAGGTCCCACACAGCCCCTCGCAGAACACCGTTCTCGACCAGCGGGACGCGCTGCTTGGGGACGCCTTCGAAATCGAACCGCTTCGGCAGGCCGCGTGGGTCGAGCGCATCGTCGGCGATCGAGACCTTCTCGTCGAAGTGGCGCTCGCCGAGCTTCCCGCCGAGATAGCTGCGTTCTTCGAGCAACGCCAGGCCGCTGAACGTGTCGAAGGAGAAGTACTGCAGGAGCTCGCCGATCGCATAGGGACCGAGCACGGCCCGGTACGACCCGGGCGCCAGCTCGTCCGCGTTGGCCGTCCGTCCCGCGATCTCGGCGGCTTCGCTCGCAACCGCTGCCGGATCGATATCGCCAACCGCCCAGGCGGTCTGCTCGGCGTATCCGGACGCAGTGTCGGTCGCGGCGAGCGCGAGAACCGTCGCGTCCGTTGATGTCTGCTCGGCGCTGAAGCCCGCCGAGGTGACCACGGCGACCGTGGCAACGCCGCTCGTGAAAAACCCGTAGACGGGCGTCTCGCCGGCGGCGGCGATCGCGTTCGCCGCGAGCCGAGCCTGGTCGTCCGGCCCGAGCGTGGCTGTCTCGTCGTCGTTGCCGGCCACGTCCGGAAGCTCCGAAGCGCCGGCAGGCGTGGGGAGGTCCGGATCGTCCGGCAGGGCGTCGGCCGCCTCTTCGGCCCGAGCGGCAAGGTCGCGGAGGCCCTCCTCGTCTGTGCGGTTCCCGGCAGCCTCGCCGGCGCGCTGTCCGCGGATGACGCGGATGAAGACGCTCTCGTTCTCGATCAGCGTCGGCTGATGCACCTCCGAGCCTGCGAAGCGCGCGAAGCCCGAGCGCTCGGCCTGGACGACGGCCTCGACCGCGTCGCCCT
>JALYLK010000184.1 GCA_030774275.1 Actinomycetota bacterium | reverse complement strand
CGGCCCGTGAACTCGTCAACGATCTTGACCTCGCCGTCCTGGACGACGTAGTCGTCGTCCCGGTGGTAGAGCGACTCGGCCTTCAGCGCCTGGATCATGTGGTTGACGAGCTGTGAGTGGCGCGGGTCATAGAGGTTCTCGATCCCGAGCGCCCGCTCGAACTTCGCGACGCCCGACTGCGTCGGCGCGATCGTCTTGTGCTTCTCGTCGTACTCGTAATCGGCGTCAGGGTGCTCGCCCTTGCGGTGAGGATCGTGCGGGACCGCGTTCAGCGCCTTCGCGACCCTGGCGAAGTCGTAGTAGATCTTGGCCGCGGTCTCGGGCTCGCCGGAGATGATCAGCGGCGTCCGCGCCTCGTCGATCAGGATCGAGTCGACCTCGTCCACGATCGCGTAGCTGTGGCCGCGCTGGACGACGCCGTCCAGTGCGACGGCCATGTTGTCGCGCAGGTAGTCGAAGCCGAACTCGGAGTTCGTGCCGTAGGTGATGTCCGCCTCGTAGGCCTCTTTGCGCTCGGCGAACGGCATCATGTTCTCGATCGCGGCGGCCCGCATGCCGAGCCTCTCGTAGACAGGCCCCATCCAGCCGGCGTCGCGCTTCGCGAGGTAGTCGTTGACGGTGACCAGGTGCACGCCGTTGCCTGCGAGCGCGTTCAGGTAGAGCGGCTGCGTCGCGACGAGCGTCTTTCCTTCGCCGGTCTTCATCTCGGCGATGTCGCCCTCGTGGAGGACGATCCCGCCCATCACCTGGACGTCGAAGGGGCGCTGGCCGAGCGCGCGCTTCGCGGCTTCACGAACCGCGGCATAGGCCTCGAAGAGCAGCTCCTCTAGGGTCTCGCCGTTCTCGTAGCGCTCCTTGAACTCGACGGTTTTGGCGGCGAGCTCCTCGTCCGAGAGCTGCTCGAAGTCTGGCTCGAGGCTGGCGACGTACTCCGCCTGGCTCTGCAGGCGCTTGAGCCGCCGGCCTTCGCCGAGCCGGAGGACTTTTTCGAGGCTTCCGAGGTCTTGAGGCATGGGCTTCAAGGGTAGCCGCTAGTGAGGCGCTACCCGGACCTCCGACAGATCGGCATCGACGCGCTCGCCCTCAACTGCTTGGCAATCTCCGGCGGGCTCTGGATCGGCTCGCGCCGAAAGAAGCCCACGCCTATTGCGGCTCGATCAGCCCGTACCCGCCCTGACGGCGGCGGTAGACGATGTTGACCTCGTTCGAGTCGGCATCGCGGAAGACGAAGAAGTCGTGGCCCACGAGCTCGAGCTGGAGCACGGCCTCCTCGGCATTCATCGGTTTGACCGCGAACTGCTTCGTTCTGACGATCTGTGGTTCATCGGGCATCTGGAGTCCTTCGTCGGGTGCCTGCCTGCCGGGACGTCGGCCCCGGCCTCGCTTCTCGCGGTAACGCGTGGCCTGTCGCTCGAGCTTGTCGACGAGCCGGTCGATCGAGGCGCGCATGTCCTGCGAGCTCTCGCTCGCGCGCAGGACAGGGCCCTTCGTCCACACCGTCGCCTCGGCGACATGGGTCTCGCGGATCGATGGGTTCTGCTGCGACGAGAGTTGCAGCTCGATCTCGGGATCGGGCAGCTGCCGCTCGAGCTTGGCGAGCCGCTTCTCGGCATACGAGCGGATCGCTTCCGTGACCTCGACCCCGCGGCCCTTCACGCGAAGCTGCACCCCTCAAATCTACCGAACAACCCGTGCGAAAGTCACTACCTCGACCCGGCGTGCTCCCGCCTGCCGCAAAGCAGAGGCGGCGGCGTTGGCGGTCGATCCGCTCGTGAAGACGTCGTCGACGAGCACGACCGTGCTCGGTACCGCGGACCTGGCAACGAACGCGCCGGCGACGTTGCGGCGCCGTTCCGCGCGCGAGAGCCCGCGCTGTCTCATCGCCGCCCGGCGGCGGCGAAGCAGTCCGTCGATGGGCAGCTCCCAGATGCGTGCGAGCTCTTCGGCCAGCTGGCCGGGTGGATGATGGCCGCGCCGCAGCCCGCGGTCCGGGTCGGGCGGAACAAAGGTGATCAGGCTCGCGGCCGGCGGTGGGACGACCTCGACGACGAGCGCGACCGCACTCCGGACCAGCCGCCTGAGCGCCCGCTCCTTCCAGCCGGCGACGAGCGCGCGAACGGCGTCGTCGTACTGGACGGCCGAGCGGGCGGTCGCAAAGGCGATCCGCCGCCTGGCGCACTCCCGGCAACGGCGTACCGGCCAGGCAGTCGGCGTCCCACAGCGCTCGCAGAGCGGCGGAACAATGCGCGGCAGCCTTTCGATGCACGTTTCACAGAGCTGAACACCACGGCTGCCGCACACGACACACCGCTGCGGGAGGAGCAATTCGAGCACCACACGAACGTAGGGCGCGCCCTGTCACAGCTTCGCCACGAAAGAGTCCCGCTTGTGAAACTTCCGCCGCCGGGCCGCGCTGCATGCGAGGGCGATCGGCTGAACGGGACGTGTCCCGGTGCCAGGCGTGGGGACACCGCCCGTCGAGACAAAACCCTGCAAGCGGGGGCCTTTATCCGCGAAGCAAGGGACGTGTCCCGGGGCCGATTTGGTGCCAGGCACGGGGACACGCCCCGGCGGGACGGGTGTCCCTACGCGCTGAACTCGCGGTCGGCCTGCTCGAGCGTTTCGGGCGTGCCGATGTCGTACCACTTGCCGGGGATCGGCCACACGTAGAAGGCCGTCCGCGTGTACAGCCACTCGGCCAGACGGCCTGGCTGGTCGGGGTTGTTGCCTTCCGCGAGGTAGCGGCCGATCAGCGGCAGCACCGAACGCGGATAGAAGTAGAGGGCGATTCCCGCCAGGGTCGTCTGCGGCTCGGCCGGCTTCTCTTCAAAGCCCGTGATCCGGCCGTCCTCGTTCGTCGTGACAGCGCTGTAACGCTTGATCGCCTCGAGGTCGCCGACGTCGAGGACGGCGATCGCCGCCGCGTTCTTGTCGAGACCGAGCCGCGCAAAATCGTCCAGGCCGCCCTCCCCGAAGATGCTGTCGCCGGCCGCCACGATCAGGTCGTCGTCGACACCCTCTTGCCGGATCACCAGGTCGAGGTCACCGATCGCGCCGAGCTTGTCGTGGTCGCTCGTCGTCCCATCGTCGACGACCGTCAGCTCGAACGGCCCCTGCCACGACCCCGCGAATTCGCGGAACCGATCGGCGAACTTCGCGTTCGTGACTACGTAGACGTGCTCGAGCTGCTCGATCTCCGCGAGTTGACCGAGCAGCCGCTCGAGGATCGGGCGTCCCCCGACCTCGAGCAGATGCTTCGGCTGGTTCAACGTCAGCGGGTAAAGCCTGGTGGCATACCCCGCTGCGAGGATGACGCCCTTCAGCGGCTAAGTCCCTTCGTCCCAAGACGCCAGATACTTGGCTTGTTCCTCGCTGAGCGTGTCGATCTCGATGCCCATTGTCGCGAGCTTCAGCCGGGCGATCTCGTTGTCGATCTCGCTCGGCACGGGATAGACGTGGCGCTCGAGACTGCCCGCGTTCGCGACGACGTACTCGGCCGCGAGTGCCTGGTTGGCGAACGACATGTCCATCACGGACGCAGGATGACCCTCGGCCGAGGAGAGATTGACGAGCCTTCCCTCGGCGATCAGATAGAGGCGCTTGCCGCCTTCGAGCTCGAACTCCTCGACGAACTCGCGGGCCTTCCGTGTTTCGGTGGCCAGCTGGCGGAGCGCCGGAATCTCGATCTCGACGTTGAAATGGCCAGTGTTGGAGAGGATGGCTCCGTCCTTCATCCGCTCCATGTGGGCGCGGGTGATCACGGACTTGTCGCCCGTCGCGGTGCAGAAGATGTCGCCGATCGGCGCGGCCTCGTCCATCGGCTGAACCTCGAAGCCGTCCATCGTTGCCTCGAGCGCCCTGAGCGGATCGACCTCGGTGACGATCACGTGAGCGCCCATCCCGCGGGCGCGCAGGGCGACGCCTTTCCCCACCCAGCCGTAGCCGGCGACGACGAAGGTCGAGCCGGCGAGCAGCACATTCGTCGCGCGGATGATCCCGTCGATCGTCGACTGGCCGGTGCCGTAGCGGTTGTCGAACAGGTGCTTCGTGTTCGCGTCGTTGACGGCGATTACCGGGAAGCCGAGGGCGCCGTCGCGCTCGAGCGCCTTCAGCCGGATCACGCCCGTGGTCGTTTCTTCCATCCCGCCGAGGATGTCGCCAAGCTGCTCGCGGCGGTGTGAGTGGAGTACGCCGATCACGTCGGCGCCGTCGTCCATCGTCAGCTGCGGCTTGTGGTCGACCGCGGCCTCGATGTGCCGGTAGTAGGTGTCGTTGTTCTCGCCCTTGATCGCGAAGACGGAGATGTCGAACTCCTCGACGAGAGCGGCCGCCACGTCGTCCTGCGTCGACAGCGGGTTCGACGCGCAGAGCACGATGTCGGCGCCGCCTGCCTTGAGCGTCCTCATCAGGTTCGCGGTCTCGCTGGTCACATGGAGACAGGCTGCGATGCGGTAGCCGGCGAGCGGCTGCTCGGCATCGAAGCGGTCGCGGATCGCGGCGAGCACGGGCATGTGCCGGTCGGCCCAGGCGATCCTGCGGACACCCTCTGGCGCGAGCGAGAGATCTTTCACGTCATGACGCTTGGTGGTTGCCATTCAGTCCTTCCCTTTGGGTTAGGCCACGAGGAGCCGCTCGTGCTTGCGCTGCTCCCAGTCGAGTGCGGACAACTGCGTTCCGGCGAGCCACGTCTCCACGGCGGCCTGCAGAGCCGGCTCCTGGCGGACCCGGACCGTGAAGGCGAGCTCGTCGATGCCGACGCCGAAGCGGCGGCGAAGCTCTTCGAGGGAACGTAGCTGGTTGAGCTCGAGTAGGCCGTACTGCCGGTAGCCGCTCGCGCTGCGGGACGGGATCACGAGACCGGCGCGTTCCAGGTAGCGGAGCATCCTGGGCGACCACCCGGTGCGCGCGGCGGCCTGGCCGACGGTCAGCGACTCCATCGGCGAGGACCTTAACACAGTTATGTCAGGGTTGTGTGGTGCCCTCTCGCCCGTACTCGTCCTCCAGCCGGACGACGTCCTCCAGCTGAGGCGTCGAGACCTCGAGGATCGTCGTGTCCTCGAGGGCGCGGACGCGATGGACGGTTCCGGGAGGGAAGCGAAAGGCCGCGCCGGGACCGACGACCTCGGTCTTCAGCACCGCCTGCCCCGCCCGACCGAGCTGAAGCTCGGCGCGGCCGCTGAGGACGTACCAGCTCTCGTCCTTCTCCCGATGGAACTGAAGGCTGAGCGCCCGGCCCGCGCGCACGAAGAGCAGCTTCCCCGCGTAGCCCTCCGCCTTGGCCCAGATCAGCTCGTGCCCCCACGGCTTTTCGACCTTGTCCGGCTGGAAGGAAAAGGGCTCGAGGCCCTCGAGATTAGGCGAGGTCAGCGGCCTCTCCACGGTTGGCCGATCCTACGCCTCTTAGCCATTCCGGATGCGTACTGAGGTACTCCTCGGCACGGCGTAGATCCTTGGGCGTGTTGACCGTCAGCCAGAGCCCGTGATGCCGGAAAGCACCGAGCTTGCCTTCAGCGGCGAGCTCGGGGAAGGTCGTCGTCTCGTGGTCGCCCTGCTCGGGGAAGCGCTCGAGCGCCTCCTCGCCCAGGACGTAGACACCGCAGCTGACCCAGCACTCCATCGTCCCGCCCTCCGCAAAGCCCGTCACACGATCGGCGTGGAGCTCGACGACGCCGAAGGGCGACTTCGGTCGCGCGACGGCAATCGTGGCCGCGGCGCCGTTCGCGCTGTGGTGCTTGACCAGGCCGGCGAAGTCGACGTCGAGCAACTCGTCGCCGTTCAGCGCCAGGACATTCCCGGTCTCGCGCCGTTCGCCGGCCGCGAAACGGATTCCTCCGCCGCGGCCGAGGCGCTCGGGCTCTTCGGCGGTTGCGATCTCGACCCCAAGACCGCCGAGCGCGGTGGCGAACTGCTCTCCGGCTCCGGCGCAGCAGCTGACGATCACACGATCGACGCCCGCGCGCGCGAGCAGACCGATCTGCCAGGCCGCGAGCGGCCGCCCTGCAACAGGCACGAGTGACTTCGGCACGCCTCCCGTGGCGTCGCCGAGCCGCTCGGCCTTGCCGCCTGCCAGGATGATCGCTTCCATTATTCGGTCAGTTCGGCGTCGTGCTCGTAGGTCTCGGGCAAGGCAGCAAGCGGTGAAGAGGCGCGTCCGATGCCCTCGTAGTCGAAGCCGGCGGCCCGGGTCGCCTCCGGGTCGAGCAGGTTGCGGCCGTCGACGATCAGAGGACGGCGCATTGCGCTGCGAACTTCGGCGGAAGCGAGCGAGCGAAACTCGTCCCAGTCAGTGACGATCACGGCCGCGTCGGTACCTGTCACCGCCTCGAGGACGGAATCGCAGAGCGAAACGCCGCGGACGAGGTCGCCCGGCTTCGCAACGGGGTCGTAAGCACGCACATCGGCGCCCTCGGCCAGTAGGCGAGACGCGAGCACGACCGACGGCGCCTCGCGCATGTCGTCCGTGTTCGGCTTGAAGGCGAGCCCGAGCAGCGCGATCCGCTTGCCTCGCAGGCGACCGAGGTACTTCTGCAGCTTGTTGATCACCCGGCGCTTCTGCAGCTCGTTGACCTCGATCACGGCCGACAACAGCTGGAAGTGGTAGCCCGAGTTCGAGGCGAGCTGTTTGAGCGCGTTCGTGTCCTTCGGGAAACAGGACCCCCCGAAGCCGACGCCGGCGCGAAGGAAGTGGGGACCGAGCCGGTGGTCGAGTCCCACACCTTCGGCGACCTTCACGACGTCCGCACCGGTCACCTCGCAGACGTTCGCGATCTCGTTGATGAAGCTGATCCGTGTCGCGAGGAACGCGTTGGCGGCGAGCTTGATCATCTCAGCGGAGGCGACATCGGCCCGCACCACCGACGTCTCGAGCTCGTCGTAGAGGGCCGTGACCCGTTCTCCGTCCGACTCGGCGAACGAGCCGATCACGACGCGATCCGGGTGCATGAAATCCTTGACGGCCCCGCCTTCGGCCAGGAACTCCGGGTTCGACACGTAGCCGATATGGCTGAGCCCGCGCGCCTCCAGCGCTGCGCGCACCTTCTCGCCCGTGCCGACGGGGACCGTGCTCTTCATGACGAGGATCGTCCGCCGCTCGAGCTCGGGCAGCTCGTCGATCACCGTCCACACGCGCGAGAGATCGGCGTCCCCCGAGTAGGTCGGCGGCGTGTCGACGCAGACGAATACGACCTCTGCCGCTCCTGCGGCCTCGGCGGCGTCCAGGGTGAATGTGAGCCGGTCGGCGTTCCGTTCCAGGAGCTCGCTCAGGCCCGGTTCGAAGAATGGCACCTCGCCGGTGCGCAAGCGCTCGATCTTCTCGGGCACAACGTCGCGAACCGTGACCTCGTGGCCAAGGTCGGCGAAGCATGCGCCGGTCACGAGACCGACCCAGCCCGCGCCGAAGATCGCCAGCGGCTCCTTGACCTGCCTGCCCACGCGCGTCAGCTTAGAGGCCGAAGGCCACGCGCGATCGCGATCATCGTCTCGTTCGAGAGCGAATCGATCAGTGTGTTCACGACCCAGTAGGTCGCCCCGTTCTCGTTCAGCACGATCATGTGCAGGTGCGAGCCCGAGTAGAAGAACTCGAACTTCCGGTGTCCGAAATGGCGGACGAAGTTCTTCTCAGAGAGCGCCGGCGCGGCCCCCCAGTTGGTCTCCTGGATCCCCCAGTACTCGCCGCTTCGTCCGGTGCTGAAGACGAGCCTCGCCATCTTGTGGCCCTGCACCGTGTAGACGCGGGGGTTCGGTGGCTCCGGGTCGACGCGAGAGGTGCTGTCGATGACAGTCGGGTACTCGACCCGGAACGGCAACTTGTGCCTGATCGACCGGATCAGCGACCGCGACGCGCCCGGATCACGAATGGTGTGCGGCGCCTGGTGCTGGGGCGGCGGCGCGGTCGGGCTCCCGCCGAGCAGCGAGCCCTGATAGCTCTTGCCGACCACTACGACCAGCATGGCGCCGTTTGCATATGGACTGAACCTCGGCGTCATCGGCCCGATCGAGGCATCGGCGAAGAGCTTCGAGACTTGGGCCGCGGCCGCCTTGGCGTTCTTCTGGGTCGGGTCGTAGAAGACACGGTTGCGCGTGTGATTCCAACCGTCCGGCGAGTCCGCGCGGAGCGAGTCCGGCGGCTGCAGGATCATGTAGCTCCGCTGGCGCATCTGCGTCCCGGCGACCGCGGCGGAGCCGGCGATGCCGTTGCCGTTCAGGACGGTGACGAAGATCGACTTCGGGTTGATCCCGTGCACCTTCGGCTTGTACTTCTCGTTCAGCGCGGCCGCGTTCGCCTTCTCCGGCGCCGCCGGATCGGGGTTCATGAACTGCTGGACGGCGTTGGTGATGTTCTGGGACGCGGTCGTCAGGTCCGACGCGCCTTGGAGACCCTCGATTCGCACCTGGACGAAGTGGCCGCCGGGCAGGCCGTGGAAGAAGAGCGCGTAGTTGACCATCGTCGAGAGATCGACGCCGGTACCGCCGGCACGGCCGACCTCGACGCTCCTCTTGATCGCACCCAGCAGGCTCGAGACATGGAACCGCGAGAACCGGGCGAGCTGCTCCTTCGCCGCGCGAACGAACATCTGCTGGCGCGCGACGCGGAAGAAGTCGGAGTCGGTGTGGCGGTAGCGCACGAAGTCGAGCGCCTGCTTGCCGCTCAGCCTCTGATAACCGGCTTGGAGGTTGATCGCCGCGTAGCCGCCCGGACCTGTGTGGTCGTTGAAGTAGCGGCGGTCGACGTCGATGTAGACGCCTCCGAGCTGGTTGACCACCCGGATGAAGCCGACGAAGTTGACGCTGATCAGGTAGTTGATCGGGACGTTCGTGAGCGCCTTGATCGTTTCGAGCGGGCCACTTGGTCCGCAGGTCGGGTAGGCGGCGTTGATCTTGTCGTACCAGATGCTGCGGCCAGGACAGTGGATCGCGACCCTCATGTCACGCGGGAACGAGAGCAGCGAGACGGTGTGGCTCGAGGGATCGGTGCGGATCAGCATCATCGTGTCCGACCTCCCCGGAGCCTTGCCGTCCTGGAAGCGGTGGTCGGTGCCCAGGACGAGCGCCACAGCCGGCTTGCCCGGCGCGACGTAGTCGAGTCGCTTCGCGGCTCTTTTCATCGCCCGCGAATGCGGCGCGGTCGCGGACGCGAAGTCATGGCCGTAGAGGTAGAGCCCCCCGGCGGCTCCGCCGGCGACCATCGCCACGAGCACGAGCAGCCAGAGGAAGAAGCCGACCAGGCGCCGGCCGATGCTCCGACCTTTCCGCGGCGGCACGCGATAGCGCGCGATCGGCGTCAGAGCGCCGGGCGGCAGCACCGCGTGGCCGTTGCCGTTCAGGCCGGCCCCGCGCCCGATTCCTCGTTTTAGCGTGGTTCGCATTAGTGCCTAGATCAGTGCCTAGATATGCAAAGGCGCCCCGAAGGCGCCCACCGCGGCCGCAGGATACCCAAGACGTCGGCTAGGTGGCGGCGCCTGCCGTCGACAGCGCTTGCTCGGCGAGCTTCGTTCCTTCGACCATGCTCGTGAGCTTCTCGTAGGCCACCTCCCAGCTCCGCGTTCGCAGCCCGCAATCGGGACAAACGTGGATTCGCTCGGGATCGCCGAAGACCTCCGTGGCGTAGAGAATCCGGTCGCGCACGAGCTCGGGCGACTCGACGAAGTCCGTATGGATGTCGAGGACGCCGAGGCCGAGGATCGGCTCGTACGGCAGGTCGCGGAACTTCGAGATCACCTCGTAGCCGGGCCGGTCCGCGCCCGACGTCCCGAGCTCACGGCTGTCGTAGTTCGCGAACCCGACGCAGAACTGCTTGCAGCCGTGCATCTGCTCGATCGCCGGGAAGAAGAGGTCGTAGTCCGAGAAGCAGAGGTGGGTCGAGAAGAAGCAGTCGAGCCCCTCGACGCTCTCGTTGAAGCTCTCGACGAAGATGTCGAGCTCGTCCGCCTCGGTCGACGCGCCCGGCTCGTCGATCTGGATCCACTTGGCCCCCAGGTCGATCAGCGACTCCAGGTTCGGCCGGATCACGTCCCGCGCCAGGTCGTTCGCAAACTCCCTTCGGGCTGCCAGCTCTTCGTTCCGTCCGTGGCCCGCGCCGATGCGTCCCGTCTGGGGCCCGTAGTGCTCGTCGTAGGACCAGACGGCGATCGTGTAGGCGCCGGTGACCGGGATCTTCAGGTCGTGATTCGCCACCGACTGGAGGAACTGGAACTCGTCGTTGTGGTACGGCTCGCGCAGCGACGGCTCTCCGGTCACTGCCGACTTGGAGTAGTACTTGTTGTCGAAGCTCCGCACGGTGCCGCGCGGCTCGAATCCGTTCGAGTGGTCGACGGCCCACGCGTACATCTCGGTCCGTTGCTGCTCGCCGTCGTAGACGACCTCGATCCCCGCGCTCTCGAGCAACCGGAGCGCGTAGCGGCTCGCCCAGTGGCCGAGCTCGGCCTTATCGATGGCGTCCGCACTGGTTAGACGCTCGACCAGCTCTTCGTACCCGTCGACGCCGAGCCGCTCACCCCAATTACGGGCGTGCTCGACGTCGCTCTCGCCGAGCGGAGTCCCGGCCGACGTCTTGACGAGCCACGGCGGCTTGGCGAGCGAACCGATCTCGTGAGTTAGAAGCTTCATCAGGCGGCGGCCTCTACGGTAGCCGTCTTCGCCTGGCCCAGCCGCGTCAGCTTTTCGCCCGCGATCCGCCCGGAGACGAACTGGAGGTCGCCGTTCGGGACGAGGGCGATCTGCTCGACCTCCCGGTCGTTGCGGAGTCGGTCGGCGAACTGGGCGAGCTCGCGCGGATCCTCGAGCGCGGAACTGCGCGCGTCGATCACACCGGCGAGCAGGAGCTTGTCGAAGCCCTTCGGCACGTCGGCCAGGTGAGTCCCGTAGAAGTCGATCCCGATTGCATCGACCGGCAGCTCGGCCAGGCCTTGCTCGAGCGGCTTACGGGCGTCGCAGAAGGTCAGCTGCAGCGCGAGCTTGGGGCCGCCGCCGAGCGCGGCGAGCGGCGCTTCGAGGTCGCGCGGCGACGCCTCGTCATGGCGGCCGAAGAAGGGCTCGGAAAGGACGACAAGCTCCGCATCGATCGTCTCCAGCGCCGGCTTGAGTACGCTCTCGGCGATCGTCAGCGGGGACACACCCGTGCCCTGCGAGAGCGCAAACGGTGAGGGCAGCGTGACGAGGCGCGGGCCAGGCAACGGTGCGACGTAACGCTCGCCGAGCGGCGCCGAAAGCGTGGGTTCCGCCGTCGTCGCGTGCGGAGCGCGGTAGAAGGTGTTCGTGTCGAGGAACCGTGTGAGCGCACCGGTCTCCACGCCCTTGCCCGCCTCCAGCAACGGGCGGAAGAGGTCCTGCCAGCGCAGCATTCCGTCGGTCAGAAGGTCGAGCCCGGCCTGCTGCTGGACGGAGACGAGCTCGGCCAGATCGCGCTCGACCTGCTCGTCGACCGCCTCCGCCGAAGTGCGCCCACGGTCCAGGTCCCGGGTCGCCTGGACGAGCTGCTCCGACCGCGGATAGATGCCCGGCGCGAACGCCTGCATCAGGTCCGCCCCGCAGCGGCCAGCTGGTTCTCCGCGGCTTTGATCCGCTGCTCGAGCTGCCAGCGGTCGGCCTCCGACTCGCCGCGCTCGACGCGTTCGAGCTCGGCGCGCGCCTGCTCCAGCTGCTCCTCGGCGACGGCTGGGTCGATTTCCCGCACGTCGACGGCGGTGTCGACGAGGGCGAGCGCGCGGTCCTGCTCGACCGTGAAGAAGCCGGGACCCGTCGCAAACTCCTGCACATCCTGGCTGTCCCGGTCCCTGTAGACGCGCGTCGATCCGGCCTTCAGCAGTGCAATCAGCGGCGCGTGCCGCGCGAGCACGCCAATCTCGCCGGCGGCGCCGGGAACGATGACCATTTCCGCCTCGTCCTCGAAGACCGCCCCGTCGGGCGTCGTCAGCGAGATCGAGAACGTGCGGCGGCCGTCAGTACTCAACTACGCGGGAACGGCTTCGGTCTCTTCGGTCTGCTCGGATTCCTCTTCGGCTTCAGGCTCTTCGGCCTCAGCCTTCGCCTCGGGCTCGCCGCCCTGTTCACGGCCCTTCGCGACGGCGTCGTCGATCGTCCCGACCATGTAGAAGGCCTGCTCCTGCAGGTCGTCGTGCTTGCCGTCGAGGATCTCGGTGAAGCCACGAATCGTGTCCTCGAGCTTCACGTACTTGCCCGGCTGGCCGGTGAACACCTCGGCGACGAACATCGGCTGCGAGAGGAAGCGCTCGATCTTGCGGGCCCGCTGGACGATCAGCCGGTCCTCGTCCGAAAGCTCGTCGATCCCGAGGATCGCGATGATGTCCTGCAGCTCCTTGTAGCGCTGGAGCACCTCCTGCACCCGCGTCGTCGTCCGGTAGTGCTCGTCCGAAACGATCCCGGGCTGGAGCGCACGGGAGCTCGAGCCGAGCGGATCGATCGCCGGGTAGATGCCCTTCTCCGAGATCGACCGCTCCAGCGTGATGAACGCGTCGAGGTGGGCAAAGGTGTTCGCCGGCGCCGGGTCGGTGAGGTCGTCGGCAGGGACGTAGATCGCCTGCACCGACGTCACCGAGCCCGCGCGCGTCGAGGTGATGCGCTCCTGAAGCTGGCCCATCTCGGTCGCGAGCGTCGGCTGGTAGCCGACCGCGCTCGGCATTCGCCCGAGCAGCGCGGAGACCTCGGAGCCCGCCTGGACGAAGCGGAAGATGTTGTCGATGAAGAGCAGCACGTCGGCGCCCTGATCGCGGAAATACTCCGCCATCGTCAGGCCGGTCAGGCCCACGCGCAGGCGCGCACCGGGCGGCTCGTTCATCTGGCCGAAGACGAGTGCCGTGTGCTCGAGAACGCCCGACTCCTGCATCTCGAGGTAGAGGTCGTTGCCCTCGCGCGTCCGCTCGCCGACGCCCGCGAAGACGGAGTTGCCCTCGTGCTCGCGCGCCACGTTGCGGATCAACTCCTGAATGAGGACGGTCTTGCCAAGCCCGGCGCCCCCGAACAGGCCGACCTTGCCGCCCTTGATGAACGGCGCGATCAGGTCGACGACCTTCAGGCCCGTCTCGAAGACCTCGGTCGTGGGCTGAAGATCCTCGAAGCTGGGCGGGTCGCGGTGGATCGGCCAGCGCTCGTCGGCATCGACCGGCGCGTCCGTGTCGATTGCGTCACCGAGCACGTTGAAGATCCGTCCCAGCGTGGCCTTCCCGACCGGGACCGTGATCGGTGCGCCGGTGTCGATCACGTCGACGCCGCGCGGGATCCCGTCTGTCGAGTCCATGGCGACCGCGCGGACGCGGTCGTCGCCGAGATGCTGCTGAACCTCGGCGATCAGCTCGCCGTCCGGCCCGTCCTCGACCGGTACCGCAACCTTCAGTGCCGTGTTGATCTCCGGCAGCGTGTCCGTGAAGACTACGTCGATCACGACGCCCTTGATCTCAACCACCTTGCCGACGTTCTGCTGCTCAGGCATGCGTCTCCTCGAGGATCGGAACCGGGCGGCCTCGGAGGCGCCCCACCAGCGCCTTGAGTTTACCGAAGGCCCAGTTGGGTCTGTTCGGGAGGCTTTCCGCGTCGTAGGCCTTCAGCATCGCCGACACACGTTCGGCGTGATCCAGGCTTCAGACGTAGGAGCTGATTAGCGAAGGAATCGGCACGTGACTCAGCGTATCCGTCTCGCGGCAGGTGAAAGCGTTACGCGCGAAGCTCGGGCGCCGAAACGTTGCGGGTCAGACCGCTAGTGCACCCGTCCGTAAGTTTGGTGCGTGATCCGGGGGATGGATCGTCGTCCGTGGCAAGGACGCAGGGAGTCCCGATAGTGGTGCTATCGGGTCGACCGAGGACGCAGCCACGGGCGGCGAGACGCCGCCGGGCGCGTGCCTGAACTTGCGGACGGGTGCACTAGTTCTGAGGTCCAGGGTGCCGCGGAATCTGGCTCGCCTGAGTCTGGGCTCGGCGGAGGCGAAGCTGGTTGTTTGTCCGTTGGGCCTTCTGCAGCTGCATGGCTCTCAGGTCCAGGCTGTTGAACGCCGCCTCAGGAGGCGGTGACGCGTGGATCACAGCGCCGGAGTGGAGCGATGCGAACACGCCGCCGAAGACGATCATCACGACCGCGACGGCAGCGGCCGCCGGGAGGCGTAGGGACACGACACTCCTGCGTCGCGAAGGGACGGCCACCGGCCTGCTCAGCCGCTCCAACTGAGCACCGCGCAGTGCTGTGGCAAACCTCTTGGCATCGAGCTTGAACATCCGGCAGTCCTCGCACCGGTCGAGGTGCCCGCGGAGCAGGATCGACTCGAACTCCGAGAGCTCGCCGTCGAGCTCGGCCGAGATCGAACTGCGCATCTGTTCACACTTTTGGGAGCGTCCTCGCACCATTACTCAGTGTGACGAAAACTCCGGTTGACGGTTAGGCAGTTTCCAGGAAGTTTTTAAGGGCTCCTCGCAGCCGTCTAGAACAAGGCATGGCGGTTGTCCGACGCCGCGCCAAGGACGATGAGCACCACTCCCAGCACGACGAAGACCGCCGAGGAGTTGATCGATTCCTCCTGCTCGTCCCTGGTGGCCCACCGCAACCGGCGCTTGGCCGGGTTGTAGAGCATCCCTCCCGTGTCGACGTCTCCCTTCGGTCGAACCGGCCCGCGGTTCCCGAAAAAGAAGCCCGCGAGCAACAGGAAACTGCCGACCAGGTAGAACCCGAGCGCGATCGACGTAGGCAGGGACGCGCCGAAGAGCAGTCCCAGCACGATCGACACCAGGGTCGTTCCGACGCCGATCACGACCAGTAGCTTCGTGAACCGGCGGAGAGCCGGAAGGAGCATCTGCGGCCTAGGACACTGCCGACGGTTCGGCCGGCGGGCCGGCCGTTCCCGGCTTTCGGAACTCGTCCGCCGCGAGCGGCCAGCGCTCGAGCGGGTAATGGCAGGCGGCAACGTGCCCGTCACCGAAGGGGTACAGCGGCGGGTCCTCGACGTCGCAGTGTCCCTTCTGGAAACGCGGGCAGCGCGGATGGAAATTGCAGGCGTTCGGCGGGTTCAGGGGGCTCGGCACGTCGCCTTCGAGCACGATCGGCTGGCGGGCGCGGCCACGCGCCGGATCGGCGATCGGCACCGCGGAGAGGAGCGCGCCGGTGTAGGGATGCTTGGGCTGTTCGTACAGATCCACCTTCGGCGCGAGCTCGGCGATCTTGCCGAGGTACATGACCATCACCCGGTCCGAGATGTGCCGGACGACATTCAGGTCGTGGGCGATGAACACGTATGTGAGCCCGAAGTCCTGCTGCAGGTCTTCGAGCAGGTTGAGGATCTGCGCCTGCACGGAGACGTCGAGTGCCGAGACCGGCTCGTCGCAGACGATCAGCTTCGGGTTGATCGCGAGTGCGCGCGCAACGCCGATCCGCTGACGCTGGCCGCCGGAGAACTCGTGCGGGAACCGGTTGTAGTGCTCGGGGTTGAGGCCGACGACCTCGAGCAACTCCTGAACGCGTCGTTTCGTCTCCGTCGCGGTCCCCAGCTTGTGCACCTCGAGCGCCTCGGAGACGATCGCGCCAACACGCTTGCGCGGATTGAGTGAGGCGTACGGGTCCTGGAAGATCATCATCATCTCGCGCCTGATCGGCCGCATCGCCGCGCGGGAGAGGTTCGAGATGTCGCGGCCGTCGAAGACGATCTTGCCGTCGGTCACGTCCAGCAGCCGCATGATGCAGCGAGCCAGCGTCGACTTGCCGCAGCCGGACTCCCCCACGATCCCGAGCGTCTCCCCCGACTTGACGGAGAAGCTGACGCCGTCCACGGCTTTGACCGCCCCGATCTGCTTCTGAAAGATGATCCCACGGGTGACGGGGAAGTGCTTCTTGACGTTCTCGACGACGAGCAGGTCTTCAGCCATCGGTCAGTGCCTCGTCACTTGCCTAGCCGGCCTGGGCCATTGTCGCTGCAAGCAGCTTCGCGGCCTCTCGATCCTTGGTCTCTTCGTCCAGATGGCAGGCCTGAAGATGCGACGGATCGTCGGAGATGCCGACGAGCGGGGGGTCGACTGTCTTGCACTTCTCGAAAACATACGGGCAGCGGGGGTGGAAGCGGCAGCCACTCGGCGGCCTGAGCAGCGAAGGCGGCTGGCCGGGGATCTGCACCAAGCGGTCGACGTCGGCGTCGAGTCGCGGGAGCGACCCGAGCAGTCCCCACGTATAGGGGTGATGAGGCCGGTTGAACAACTTTTCGACAGGAGCCTGCTCTGCGACCTGCGCCGCGTACATGACGAGAACGTCGTCCGCAGTCTCGGCGACGACTCCAAGGTCGTGCGTAATGATGATGATCGCGCTGCCGAACTCTTCCTGCAGGTTCTTCATTAGATTCACGATCTGCGCTTGCGTCGTCACGTCGAGCGCCGTGGTCGGCTCGTCGGCGATCAAGAGATCGGGGTCGTTGACGAGCGCCATCGCAATCATCGCGCGCTGGCGCATTCCGCCGGAGAACTGGTGAGGGTAATCGTCCATGCGACGGTCCGGGCGCGGAATTCCGACTGCCTTGAGCAACTCGACCGAACGGGCGCGCGCGCCCTTCTTCGAGACGTCCTGGTGGAGCTGGACCGCCTCGACGAGCTGGGTCCCGATCGAGTGGACCGGGTTCAGCGAGGTCATCGGGTCCTGGAAGATCATCGCGATGTCGTTGCCGCGAATCTCGCGCAGACGGCGCGGGCCGGCAGTGAGCAGGTTCTCCCCGTTGAACAGGGCCTCACCGCTGGTGATCGTGTTCTTCTTCGCGTTCAGGCCCATGATCGTCAGGCAGGTGACGCTCTTGCCGGAGCCGGACTCACCGACGATCCCGAGCGTCTTGCCCTTCTCGACACTGAAGTTGACGCCGTCGACAGCCTTGACGACGCCATCGTCGGTCTGGAAGTAGGTCTTGAGGTCGTTGACTTCGAGGAGCACTAGCGCACCCTCCGTTCGCGGGAACGCATTTAGCTCAGCCTGATTCTCGGATCGATCCAGGCGTACAGCAGGTCGATCAGCAGGTTGAAGACGATGATCGCGAACGTCGCGAAGACGACCACCCCCATCACGATCGGGAGATCCGTATCGCCGATCGCGCGAAGCGCAAGCTTGCCGAGCCCGGGCAGGTTGTAGATCGTCTCTGTGAAGATCGCACCGCCGAGTCCGATGCCGATGTCCATCCCCAGCATCGTCACCACCGGCAGCAACGCATTCCGTAGCACGTGCGATCGAAGAACGCGCGACTCGGGCGCGCCTTTGGCGCGCGCCGTGCGCACGTAGTCCTCGTTCATCGCCTCCATCACGTTCGCACGAATCATGCGCACGTAGAGCGCGGCAAATAGGACCGCGTACGTGAGCCACGGCAGGAACATGTGGTACGCCCACTGCACAGGGCCCCCGCAGTCGGTCGAGGGGTTGATGAAGTCGCAGTAATTCGAGATCGGGAACCAGCCGAGCTTGAACCCGAAGACATACGCAAAGATCAGCCCGATCCAGACCGGATGGGCTGAGATTCCGATCAGGACGAAGGTCATAGATGCTCTGTCTAAGAGCGATCGGGGCCGCAGCGCTGAGAGGATCCCGACCGGCAGCGCGATCAGCAGCCAAACGATCACGCCTCCAAAGACCAGCGAGGCCGTGACCGGAGCGGCGCTCAGGATCAGCGTGGAAACCGGCGTTGCCCGAACGAAGGATCGCCCGAGGTCGCCCTGGGGAAGAACGAAAACAGGGACGCCGGCGACGTGGACCGGCACCGGCTTGATCAGCCGCCACATGAATTTTCCGTACTGGACGTAGACGGGGCGGTCGAGCCCGAGGTAATGGATCGCCCGGGCGCGCTGCACCTGGCTCGAGCCCTGTCCGGCGACCTTCGCGGCAAGGTCGTTCGGGACGAGGAAGAAGATCACGTACGTCACGAGCGTGACGACGAAGAACAGTACGGCCGCCCAGAGTATTCGCCTGATCAGGTACCGAAGCATCCCACCGCCACCCTCGAACCGAGTTTATACGAGGCGAGGCGCCGGCCCTCTGTGGACCGGCGCCTCGCCGTTGAGCCGTCTTAGAGCGACGGGCTCCTTATTTGAGCGCCAGCTTCCCGAGATCGATCTCGTAGATGGGCGACTGGACGATCGACTTCGTATCGACGCGCGAAGAGAAGAACTCGCGGTCGTTGCGGTTGTCGATTCCAGCGATCGGTGCCCAGTTCTTCTGGATCGTGTTGTCGAGGTTGCCGTACGCCGAGTAGCGCGCAGAGCCCTTGAGCGCTGCGGCCTTGTTCATCAGCTTGTTGGCCGTCGCGTTGTTGAAGTAGGACGTGTTGTTGTTCTGAACGTCCTGGATGGTCTGACCCGACAGCAACTTGTTGATGTAGTCGTACGGATCCGGGAAGTCCGCGGACCAGCCGACGATCGCGAAGTCGTAGTCGTTCCCCTTCTTGCCGAGCGCCGTGAACAGGCCGCTCTGGAAGGGCTTGTAGTCGATGTTGCTGTAGCCGATTGCGTTGAGCTGCGACGAAGCGAGCCGCTGGATCAGCGTCCCGGTCGTCGAGGCCGTGTACCAGTAGTTGATGTGACCCGTGTGGCCCTTCGAGAAGCTCTTTGCTTTCGTGATGTCCTGCTTGTTCGTCGGGTACACCGTGCACTTCTTGTACCCGGGGATCGCAGGCGTCAGCAGCGAGCACTGCGCATAACCGGCCCTTGGGCCACGGATCTTCACGAGCGACTTGCGGTTGATGCCGTATTCGACCGCCTTACGGGCGCTGAGGTTTGCAAACACGCCCTTCGTGGTGTTCATCGTGACGTAGTCGGAGACCGACGTTGAGAACACCTGAGCGCGTCCCTTCGTCCCGTACTTCGCGAAGAGCTGGCCCCAGGCAGTCGGCGCAAGGCCGTCCGCCGGCCAGTCGAGCTGACCCTTCTCCGTCAGCAGGAGCGCCTGGTCCTGCTGGATGCCGATCGTGTAGTCGATCCCGGCTAGGTTGCCGGGCATCGGAGCTGCGCCGAGCGGCTTGTAGAACTTGTTCAGCCGGATCTTGATCTGGCGGTCCGGCGTGTACCCGGCGACGTAGTAGCGACCACCTGACGCAAGCGAGCTTGGCGAGGTGATCGGCTTCATCGCGAGGTTCAGCGGCTCCGCACCGGTCGGCGGAAGCGCGACCAGCGTCGGAAGCAGCGCGTTCGCCGACACCAGCTTGATGATGAAGGTGTACTTGCCCTGCGTTACGAGGCCTGAGACCGAGCCCTTACCCGTGGTGTTGTAGGCCAACGCGCCCTTGATGTTCACGGAAACCGGGTCGGTCAGGAACGACGCCAGCGGCGACCCGACCGCCGGGTTCAGAACCCGGAGGAACGTGTGCTTGTAGTTCGCCGCGGTGATCGCCGAACCGTTGCTGAACTTCATCCCGTGACGAAGATGGAAGGTGTACGTCCGTCCGTCCCTCGAGACGGTGTAGCTCTGAGCACCCTCGTTGAGCAGCCGGTAACCGCGGCCGCCTATAGCGTGGGCGAAGTTCAGTAGAGGCCGAGCCGTCAGCCACTCGTACTGCCACTCTGGCACGTAATACGAGCGCTGCGGGTCGATGTTTTCGATGCCGGCGAACAGGCTGGCTTTGAGAATGCCGCCCTGCTTGGCAACCGAGCCCTGGGACGCGCTCTGCTTGTGAGCGCTCCCGGTGCTCGCGATGCCCGATGCCGCCAACATCGCCGCTCCCACTGCCAACATGGCAAGCGAGAGCGTCAGTCGCTTATACATCTGACTCCTTTCCGCTGTAACAAGGCCGGGACAATAGTCCGGCCACAGAACTTCTGCACGATCTTTGTGACGTCTGTGGCTCGGTTTGGTTAGGGCGTTTCTAGCGCGACGCTCGAGGATCAAAGGCGTCGCGCAGGCCGTCGCCGAGCAGGTTGAAGGAGAGCGTCGTCAGCAGGATCGCAAGCCCGGGCCAGACCATCAGCCAGGGCTGGGTCAGGTAGTACTGTGGCCCCGTCGAGAGCAGGTTGCCCCAGCTCGGAATGGCCGAGTTGATTCCCAGCCCGAGGAAGGAAAGCCCAGCCTCCAGGAGGATGTAGGTCGCGACCGTCAGGGTCGAGTAGACGATGATCGGCGCGATCAGGTGCGGGACGACGTGCGAGCGCATGATTCGCGTGTCGCTTGCACCGATCATGCGCGCGGCCTCGACGAACTCCTTCTCCCGCAGCGAGAGCACTTGCGCCCGCATGATCCTCGCCGGATAGAACCAGCCGAACAGGCTGAAGACGATCACCAGCGTGAGCACTCCCGGAGCGAAAACTCCCAACGTGATGTGGTTCAGCTGCGGGCCGACCGTCGCGCTCAAGGCGATGATGAACAGCAGCGCCGGGAAGACCATCGTCAGCTCGATCACTCGCGAGATCGCCGTGTCGATCCAGCCACGGTAGTAGCCGGCGATCGTGCCCAGGATGATCCCGATCACCATCACACCGAGCGTCGAGAGGACCGCGACCTCGAGCGAGACACGCGCCCCGTAGAGCAGGCGGAGGAACTCGTCGTTTCCAAGCTGTCCGTCGGCGCCGAGGATGTAGAGCTGGGTGCCGTGGGGATGGCCGACACAGCCCGTGGGCGGCACTGCGAAGCCCGAGCAGGGGACGTGTGACAAGGGACCGACCGGCAACGCCGCGAGCCCGTGGCTGCCGGCGTCCAGGTTGACCTCGTTGGGCCCGTGGCCGAGGAAGTGCTTGGCGATCGGGCCGCCGATCGCGGCCGTCAGGATCAGGAGGATGATGAAGACTCCGCTGCCGATTGCGACCTTGTCGCGCCGGAAGCGCCTCCAGACCTGCTCCCAGTACCCGCGGGCGATAACCGCTTCGACTTCGCCGAGTTCCCCGTGTGACTCGGCGGCGACCGCAGACGCGAGACCGGCTTGCGAGCCGACGAGATCGCGCTCTTTCTGCTCGGTCGCCACAGGTCTACTGAATATAGCTCAGTGATTAAGCCGCTACATGCGGTTAGACGCCGTCACGCTCCGCTGGTTAGGCCGTGAGCGCGTCGGCGCCTGCAACGACTTCGAGGATTTCTTGCGTGATTTCTGCCTGGCGGGCGCGGTTCATCGCCAGCGTCAGGCTCGCGATCAGGTCGCTGGCGTTGCTCGAGGCGTTGCGCATGGCGGTCGTTCGCGCCCCCTGCTCCGAGGCCGCGGACTCCAGCAGGGCTCGGTAGAGCTCGGTCTCCACGTAGACCGGGAGCAGCCGTTCGAGGATCTGCTCGGGCTCGGGCTCGTAGATGAAGTCGCCTCGTAGGGCGGCCTGCTCCGCGTCGTCCTCCCCGCCTCGAACCACCTGCTCCGGGATCGGCAGCAGATCCTGGACGGTGACGTGCTGGACGAGCGCGGACTGGAAGTGGTTGTAGATGACCACGACCCGGTCGACCTCTTCGTTTGCATACAGCTCGGCGGCCCGCCGGGCAATCGCTTGAGCGTCGGCGTACTCGGGACGCTCGCTGAACCCCTGCCAGGCCTGAATCAGCTCGTAGCCGCGGAACGTCAGGCTCGAACGGCCGCGGCGGCCGGCGACGAGCCAGCTGATCTCGACGCCCTCGCCTCTCAGCTCGCGTTCGAGTGCAAACGCCCTTCGCAGGATCTGTGCGTTGAAGGCACCCGCAAGGCCTCGGTCGGCCGTGATCGGTAGCAGGGCGACGCGCTTCACGTCCTCCCGACGCTCGAGCAGCGGCAGCCGTACCGACCCGGCCGCCCGCGCGGTGACGCCCATCAGCTCGAGCATCCGGTCGGCGTAGGGCCGCACCGCCTCGATGCGGGCCTGCGCGCGCCGCAGCCGCGCCGACGCGACGAGCTCGAACGCTTTGGTGATCTTCTGCGTATTGCCGACGGAGCGGATCCGCCGCTTCAGGTCCTGGACAGTGGCCATTTAGCTCCCGGCGAGGGACTTCTCTTGCACCGCGAAGGTGTTCGCGAACTTCTCGATCTCCTTGCGAAGCTTCTCCGCCGACTCGTCACTGAGTGCCTTCTCCTCGCGGATGGCTTTGTAGATCGAGCCTTCGGTGCGGAGGTGCTCTCGCAACTCGTCCTGAAAGCGCGGCACCTGGTCGGCCGGTATGTCGTCGAGGAAGCCGTCTGTGCCGGCGAAGATCGCGGCAACCTCCTCCTCGAGGGCCCAGGGCTGGTACTGCGGCTGGTTCAACGTCGCGACCATCCGCTCGCCCCGCGCGAGCGTCTTCTGCGTGGCCTGGTCGAGCTCGGATCCGAACTGAGCGAAGGCCTCGAGCTCGCGGTACTGGGCGAGGTCGAGCTTCAGACGGCCGGCAACCGAGCGCATCGCCTTCGTCTGCGCGTTGCCGCCGACCCGGGAGACCGAGATGCCGACGTTGATCGCCGGGCGAACGCCCGAGTAGAAGAGCTCCGACTCCAGGAAGATCTGTCCGTCGGTGATCGAGATCACGTTCGTCGGGATGTAGGCCGCGACGTCGCCGGCCTGGGTCTCGACTACCGGGAGCGCGGTCAGCGAGCCTCCGCCGAGCTCGTCCGACAGCTTCACGGCGCGCTCGAGCAAGCGTGAGTGCAGGTAGAAGACATCGCCGGGGTAGGCCTCGCGGCCCGGCGGCCGGCGGAGGAGCAGCGACATCTGCCGGTACGCGTCGGCGTGCTTCGAAAGGTCGTCGTACATGCAGAGCGCGTGCTAGCCCTGGTAGAGGAAGTACTCGCCCATCGCGCAGCCCGCATACGGGGCCATCCACTTGATCGGCGCGGCCTCGGCGGCTCCGGCCGTGACGATGGTCGTGTAGTCCATCGCGCCGGCGTCCTTCAGACGCTCGTAGACCTGCGCCACGGTCGATTCCTTCTGCCCGATTGCCACGTAGATGCAGAAGATGTCCTGGTCGCGCTGGTTCAGGATCGTGTCAACGAGGATCGCGGTCTTGCCGGTGCCGCGGTCGCCGATGATCAGCTCGCGCTGGCCCCGGCCGATCGGGATCAACGCGTCGATCGCCTTCAGGCCGGTCTGGAGCGGCTCCTTCACCGGCTGTCGGTCGACGACGCCGGGCGCCTTGAACTCCATCGGCCGCGTTTCGGTGGTCTCGATCGGACCCTGTCCGTCGAGCGGCTGGCCGAGCGGGTTGACGATCCGGCCGATCAGCGCCTCGCCGACGGGGATGCTTGTTACGCGGCCCGTCCGCTTGACGACCTCGCCTTCCTTGACGTGCTCCCACTCGCCGAAGAGCGCGGTGCCGACGTTGTCCTCCTCGAGGTTGAGCGCGAGGCCGGTGACGCCGTGCTCGAACTCGAGCATCTCGAGCGAGACCGCGTTCTCGAGCCCGTAGACGCGCGCGATCCCGTCGCCGACCTCGAGCACGCTGCCGACCTCGGCGAGGTCGGTCTCCACGTCGTACTCCTCGATCCGTCGCTTGAGGATCGAGGTGATCTCTTCTGGCCGTAGCTTCAAAGCGTTATCTCCTTGTCGTGAGTTCTTGGCGAAGCCGGTCGAGCCGGCCGCGCACGCTCGAGTCGAGACGTAACGAGCCCGCCTGCAGGATGAGGCCGCCGATCAGATCGGGGTCGACCCGCTGGGTCGCCTCGACCTTGCGGCCCGAAGCCTTTTCGATCTGCGTGATCACGTCGCGCGCTTCCTGATCGGAGAGCTCGACGGCCGTGGTCAGTTCGACGTCGAGGATTCCTTCCTCCTGGGCAACCAGCCGGTCGAACTCGCGCGCGATCTCATCGATCTCGCCGGCGCGGTTCTTCTCGGCGAGCAGGAGCAGGAAGTTGCGGACGAGAACTTCGTCCCCACCGAGCAGCTCCTCGAGTGCCGAGGCCTTAATGGTCTTGTCGAGCTGCGGGTTCCGCAGGAGCTCGCGCAGCTCGGGGACCTGCCGCTGCGCCTCGACGAAGTCGCCCAGCTCCTCGCGCACGGCGTCGAGCCGGTCTTTTTCCTTCGCGGCCTCATAGAGGGCGCGCGCGTACGTACGCTGGGCCGACGCCATTAGTGGCCCTCCACTAGTGGCCCTGCCGGCGATAGTCAGGGTATTTCTGGCGGCACCCGGGCCCGCCATGCGGCGTCCTCGGTCGCGCCAATATGTCGTCATATTGACGCTCCCTGCGTCCTTGCCTGGCGACCCCGGTCACTCGCCAGAAACACGAGACCATCACCGGCAGGGCCACTAGTCGTTCCGCTCCAGGACGCTGAAGTCGAGCTCGCCGATTGCCTCGTCGATCAGGCGGCGCTGATCCTTGTCGTCGAGCGACTTGCGCGTCACCTTCTCGGCGGCGACGAGACTGAGCTCGGCGACCTCGGACCTGATCGCTTCGAGCGCACGCCGCGTCTCGGCCTCGATCTGCCGTTTGGTCTCCTCGAGGCGCCGCTGCCGATCGACCTCGGTCTCTTCCTTGACCCGCTCCTGCATTCCCTTCGCGACCTGACGGGCCTCGGAGAGGATCTCCTCGGCCTCGCTGCGCGCCTGGCCGATCAGCTTGCGGTGCTCTTCGAGGAGTGTGCGCGCCTCGTCGCGCGCCTCGTCGGCCTCGTCGAGCGCGCGGCGGATCCGCTCGCGCCGCTCGTCGATCAGCTTCTGGATCGGGCCGAAGGCGTACCTCTTGAGCACGAAGAGAGAGATCAGGAAGCAGACGATCGTCCAGATCATCAGCCCCGGCGTGACCTGGATCAGCGGGTTCGAGCCGAGCAACATCAGTGGTCCTCCTGGGCCGCCACTAAACGAGGACGTACGCCAGGATCGAGCCGAGCAGGCCGTAGAACACGACGGCCTCGGTCAGGGCGAAGCCGAGCCACTGGATCCCCTGGAGCTCACCGCGGAGCTCCGGCTGGCGCGCGACCGACTGGATCATCGAGCCGAAGATGTTGCCGATGCCGACGCCCGCGCCGAGCGCGCCGAGGCCCACGCCGAGGGCCAGGCCGATCGCCTTTCCGGCTTTTGTGACATCCCCTGTGGTCGCAGCGACGAGAAGAGTGCTCATGGTCCTCCTAGTGTTGGGGCTCGATCGCCGAGCCGATGTAGATGGCTGACAGGGCCGCGAAGATGAACGCCTGGATCCCGACGACGATGATGACCTCGAACAAGTAGAACAGCACCGCGACGGGGATGACGAGTACGGCGAGGTAGACGGACTGGAGGATGAAGAGAAGGCCGATGAAGGTCAGGATCAGGATGTGCCCCGCGAGCATGTTGGCGAAGAGTCGGACGGAGAGCGAAATGAGGCGCATGAATTGGCCGAGCACCTCGAGCGGCACGATCAGAGCCAGCAGCGGCTTCGGCGCGTCGGGGATCCAGCTCTTGAAGTAGCGCACAGGCCCGTTCCAGCGAATGCCCTCGAAGTGGGTGAAGACGAAGGTCAGGAGCGCGAGCGCGAGCGTGACCGAAAGCGAGGAAGTCGCCGCGTAGATTCCCCAGACCGGCACGCCGTGCCAGGTCTCCCCCGTCAGGGGGAGCGGGATGAAGCCGATCAGGTTCACTACCAAGATGAAGAGCAGCAGCGTGGCGACGTAGGGGAACCACAGGCCGATCGCCTTCGAGGGCAGGCCCTGCTCGGCGATCTGTGTCTGCGCAATCTCGTAGAGGGCCTCGCCGATCGTCTGGCGGCGATCGGGCAGCAGCGCAAGCCGCGACCGCATCAGGAAGAGCCCGAGCAGGATCGTCAGCACGGTGCCGAGCAGCAGGTACGCGACCGCCTTCGTGATGGACAGGTTCAGAGGGCCGAGGTGGATCGGGATCCACTCGTGCTGCTCGAACTCGGTCGTTGGATCGAACGTGCCGCGCGCGAGTGCCGGCGCAGGAATGCTCAGCGCGAGGAGCGTCGCAATCGCGAGCGCGCGCCTCATGCTTTCGGCTCCTGGACGTAGTAGCTGGCGATCGAGACCGAGAGCTCGGCGGTGTAGGCGAGTCCGTAAAGGAGCGCAGCCGCGAGTCCGACGGTGCGATTCGAGGCCGCAACAGCCACGAGCACGACCAGCACTGCCAGGAGCCTCCCCATCATTCCGAACGCCAGCACGCTTGAGGCCGCGAGGTTATCCGCGGAGGGGCGAACGCGCGACAGCAGCAGGCCGAGGCCCTGAACCCCGAGCCAGACAATTGCCCCGATGGCCCACCCGGCGAACGGCCAGTCGGCAAGGAGGAAAACGGGCAGAGCGAGGGCGATTACCCCTGCCCCCGCGGCCACGGGAAGTAGCCGGCCGGGAACGGGCCGCGGCGCTCCGAGCGTGGTCGTCCTCACGAAAGCGCCTCGCGATAACGGAAATAGACCGCGACGATTCCCGCCGGGACCCCAACGACGGCGCCGCCGAGAATGCCGTAGCCGACCGAGCCGGCGACCCAGCCGACGAGGGCTCCGGCGCCGACCGAAGCCGCGGTGGTCGCGGCGAGGAGCATGCCTGCTCCCGCCGGCTGAAACGTCGGGCGGGAACTGCGTTCCACGGGGCGAGCATAGCAGAGCTTGTGACACCCACATCTTGGCTTTTCTCCATAAAAACAGCCCCTTTTCGTGGGACTTTGTTCACGCGATATCTTTGCATCCATGGCCGACTTTCACGTCGAGACGATCGGCAGCGGACCGCGTGTCATCCTTGTGCACGGAAGCGTCGGCAACGGCAGCGCGACGTGGGAATCGGTCAGGCCGCTCGCCGACCGCTACACGCTGGTGATTCTCGATCGGCCGGGCTATCCGCCGAACGCGCCCCTGGACCGTGCTGACTTCGAGCAGCAGGCGGTACAGATAGCGGCCCTTTTGCAGCCGGGCGATCATCTCGTCGGTCACTCGTATGGAGGCGTAATCTCACTGCTGGCAGCGGCGCAGACGGATGGGTTGCGCTCGCTGACCGTGAACGAGCCCCCGGCGTTCGGCGTGGCGCGGGGTGATCCGCACGTCGAGGAGTTCCTCGCGAAGATGGAGCACGCCCCCGCCGATGCGCGCGAATACCTGGCGTACTTTCTCCCGCTCGTGGGCAGCTCGCTGAAGGTTGCCGACCCCTTGCCGCCGGCGCTGGAAGCGGGTGCGCGGGCGGCGATGGTCGAGCGTCCGCCGCACGAGGCGAGGATTCCGGTCGACGAGCTCGCGCAGGCGCCGTTTCCGAAGCTCGTCGTCACGGGAGGACACAACCCGGTCTTCGACGCCGTCGCCGACGTCCTCGAGCAACGACTCGGCGCGCAACGGGCCGTCGTGCCCGGCGCCGGTCACAGCATTCCTCGTGCGCCGGGCTACAACGAGACCCTCGTCCGCTTCCTCGACTCCGCGTGATTCAGCTCCCGCTCGAGACCGAGCGTCTGATGATCCGGCCCTTCGAGCCCGACCGCGACGCGGAACCGCTGCATGAACTCTGGGGCGACGCTGAGGCGATGCAGTTCATCCCGGGCGGCGCGAAGCGGACGGTCGACGAGACGCGCAGCCGCCTGGCGGCGCTTCGTGGTCGCGCCGCTGAGGGCTGGGGCTTCTGGGCCGTGGAGGAACTCCAGGGCGGTCGTCCCGTCGGTGGCGTCGGCCTCTATCCGCTGAACTGGGAAGGGCCTGAGATCGAGCTCGCCTATCACGTCGTTCCGTCCGCCTGGAACCGCGGCTACGCGAGCGAAGCGGCGGCCGCGTTGCTCGCGGCAGCTTGGGAGACCGGCCTCGACCACGTCGTCGCCGTGGCGATGCCCGGGAACGCAGCCTCGCGCCGGGTGATGGAGAAGCTCGGCATGAGCCTCGAGGGCTCGACGCGGTATCGCGAGTTCGATGTCGTCCGCTACTCGATCGCGCGCCCCGAGTAATGGCCCGGGTCTGGGTCGATCTGACGAATCCGGCGCACGTCGTCGTCCTGCGGCCGCTCGTCGAGCTGCTCGAGGCAGGCGGGCACGAGGTCACCCTGACTGCCCGGCCGCTCTCGCACACCACCGAGTTGCTCGACGACTGGGGCCATCCGTACACGGCGATCGGGCACCACGGCGGCGCTGGACGGGTCGGCAAGGCCCTCGCCGCGACCTCGAGGACGGCTCAGGCCTTCAGGTTCGCGCGCGGCAAACGCTTCGACTACGGCCTCGCTCACGGCTCGACCGACCTGCCACCCGTCGGCCGACTGCTCGGGATCGCGAACACCACGATGTTCGACTACGAATGGGCGCGCCTCCAGCACGAGCTCAACTGCCGCCTGGCGACCCGCGTCCTTATCCCCGACGCGATCCCGGCCGAGCGCGTCGAGCGCTATGGGGCACGGCCCCCGAAGCTGGTTCGCTATCCGGGGCTAAAGGAGGAGTACTACCTCGCGGGGTTCGAGCCGGACGAGTCGGTGCCCACGGAGCTCGGCGTCGATCGCGAGCGCATCCTGGCGGTCGTCCGTACCGCACCGTCGTACGCGCTCTATCTCGGTGGCTCCGAGAACGAGCTGCTGCCGCGTGTGCTGCGGCGACTGGTCGACGAGGGGGCGCAGGTCGTTGTCCTCGCCCGCACCAACGAGCAGCGCCGGAGGCTGCGCGAGCTCGACGCCGGGTTGATCGTCCCGAACCGCGCCGTGGACGGCCGCAGCCTTGCCGCACTGGCCGATCTCGTGGTCTCGGCCGGCGGGACGATGATCCGTGAAGCCGCCGTCCTGGGAACGCCGGTCTGGTCGATCTTCGAGGGACGTCCCGGCGCGGTGGACGAGCAACTCGCGCGTGAGGGCCGGATCCGATTTTTGCGCGACCCGGCCGAGCTCGTCGTCGCAAAGGCGACCGAGCGCCGGCCGCTGGGCGGGCGAGATCCGGCCGACCTGCTGAGGCTCGCGGTACCGCTTTAGCGGCGACTGCCCGGCTTTAGCGGCGGCTGCTCGCGCTCAGCGCGCGCTCGACGGCCTCTTCGCGCTCAGGCTCGTCCGGAAGCTTGCCGCGCCGAAGCAGCTGGAGGTGGCGCGACTTGAGGATCTCGAGCGAATAGACCATCCAAACCGACGCAGCGAGCACGACGATCCCCACGCCGAGCGCGATCAGCGTGTTATCGAGCTGCCAGTGACCCAGCGGGCGCGGCGGCTCAAAGCGGAGCAGCAACGCATAGGCGGAGAGCAGGAGTGCCCACAGATGCAGGTACGCGGCCGTCCGCCGCTGCGAGTAGCCGATCCGCATGAAGCGGTGGTAGAAGTGATTCTGATCGGGAGCGAAGGGCGAGCGTTTGTACTTGAGGCGCTTCGCGATCACGAACGACGTGTCGAGGATCGGCACGGCGAGAACGAGGAGAGGTCCGGCGAGCGCGATCGTCGCCGCCGTCTTCAAGACGCCCTGGACGGCCACGCAGGCGAGCAGGAACCCGAGCGCCAGAGCGCCGGTGTCGCCCATGAAGACCTTCGCCGGGTGGTAGTTGTGGCGCAGGAACGCCAGCGTCGCGCCGCAGATGATCGCAGCGAGGGCCGCCGCGTCGAAGCGGTGGAACGAGGCGGCGAGGATCGCAAACGAACCCGCCGCGATCGCGACAATTCCCGAGGCGAGCGAGTCCATCCCGTCGATCAGGTTGACGAGGTTGGCTAGCGCCGCGATCCAGAAGACGGTCAGCGGGTAGGCGGCCCAGCCAAGGTCGAAGTTGCCGACGAGGGGCAGCCCGACGTTTGTCCACGTCATCCCGAAGCCCGCAACGGGGATCAGCGCCGCGACGACGATCCCTGCCATCTTGACCGTCGCGTTGATCCCTCTGATGTCGTCGATCAGCCCGAGCGTGGCCACCATCAACGTCCCGAGCAGGATCCCGAGATACCGACCCTCCGGCTTGATGTAGATCACCATCGACACCACGATCGCGATCACGATCGCGAGGCCGCCGATGCGCGGGATCGGCCGGCTGCCGTGAACGCGAGGCCGATCGTGCCTGTCATCGACGCCGCCGATCCTTGGAGCGAGGCGCACCACCAGGGGCGTCAGCAGGAGCACGAGGCCCGCAGCCGTCAGGAACCCCCAGACCGCCGTCGTGTCACGAACCAGCGCGTGCACCGAGTCCGGGAAGGACATTGTCAGCGGTTATACCATCAGCGTTTGCAGGAATAGAGCAGCGCTGCCAATACTGGTTCCAGCGAGGCAGGTTGCTAGCCTGCACAGCCTCTTGAGCAAGGTTCTCTCACCCGAAACGACCTTCGACGAGCGAATCGCCCAGCGCACCGCGGCGATCGGCATCGTTGGCCTCGGTTATGCCGGTTTGCCGCTCGCGATGGCCTTTGCGGAGACCGGCTTCGACGTCACGGGGATCGACCTCAACGAGCAGCGCGTCCGCGCCGTCGAGAGCCGCGAGTCGTACCTCGTGGACGTCCCCGAGGAGCGTTATCAAGGTGTCGACGGAAAGCTCAGGGCAACCACCGACTACGCAGCCGTCACCGAGCTCGATGCCCTAACGATCTGTGTGCCGACGCCGCTTTCGAAGACACGGACGCCCGACCTGAACTTCATCGTCTCCGCGGCCGAGTCCGTCGGCTCGAACATCAAGCCCGGGATGCTGATCGTGCTCCAGTCGACGACGCATCCGGGCACGACCGAGGAGGTCGTGCTGCCGATCCTGGAGCGGCGCTCGGGCGGCAAGGTCGGAAAGGACTTCTTCCTCGGGTACGCCCCGGAACGGGTCGACCCCGGCAACGCGACGTACACGATCAAGAACACACCGAAGCTCGTCGCGGGGGTGACCGAGGAGTGCCTGCGCCGCACCGCGCTCCTCTACGAGCAGATCGTCGACACCGTCCAGCCCCTCTCGAGCCCGATGGTCGCCGAGACCGCGAAGCTGCACGAGAACACCTTCCGCGCTGTCAACATCGCGCTGGCAAACGAGCTCGCGCTGATGTGCGACCGGCTCGGGATTTCTCCTTGGGAGGTGATCGAGGCCGCGTCCTCGAAGCCGTTCGGGTTCCTGCCGCACTACCCCGGCCCGGGGCTCGGCGGCGACTGCATCCCGGTCGTGCCCCACTTCCTCGCCTGGCGGCTCCGCGAGTACGGATACTCGGCGCGGCTGATCGAGGCGGCGCACGAGATCAACGCCTCGATGCCGCTTTTCGTCGTCCAGAAGGTCTCGGACGCGCTCAACGACGCAGGCAGGCCGATCAAGAGCTCACGGCTGCTGCTGCTCGGGATGGCGTACAAGGCCGACGTCCACGACACGCGCGAGTCCCCCTCGCTCGAGATCATGCGGCAGCTGATCCAGCGCGGCGGCGACGTCCGCTACTGCGATCCGTGGGTCGCCGAGGTCGAGCTCGACGGGACGACTCACCGGTCGGTCGACTGGGCCCAGGACGAAGTGACGGCAGCCGACTGCGTGGTCGTGCTCACGCCGCACACCGTTTTCTCGGAGCAGCCGCTCTGGGATCATGCGCGCCTGATCGTCGACACGCGCCACGCGGTCCCGGACGGGCCGACCGTCCGCCAGATCTAGCCTGTGGGGCGCGTCCTGGTCCTCGGGGCCGGGTACATCGGCGCCAAGCTCGGTGAGCTTGCGCTCGGTGCAGGGCACGAGGTCGTGCTCGCGGACAACTGGTTCGCGACCGAGCGCTCGCAGCTCGACGGACTCGCCGCGGCCGGCGCACGGGTGGAGACGGCGGACATCCGCGAGGGCATCGAGCAGCTGCTCGCTCCACGGCCCGACGTCGTCTTCCTGCTCGCGGCGCAGGCGTCCCGGCCGCTGTCCGAACGGGACCCCGACTACACGGAGCAGACGAACGTCACTGGGACCCGCCGCGTAGGAGAGGCCGTGGGCAAGGCAGGCGTCCCGCTGCTCGTCTTCGGCTCGTCGTTGCATGTCTACGGTGGCGGCCTCTCGGGCGAGATCGGCCCCGAGACGTCTTACGGGTCGCAGGGAGACCTCGCGCACCTCTCGAAGATCTATGGCGAGCAGGCGCTGGCAATCGAGTCGGTGCGATCCGGCTTCGAGCTGGCGATCTTGCGGCTCGGGATCGTCTATGGGCCGAGCCCGGTCGAGCATGCGGCCGAGGAATCGCAGACGGTGGTCGACAAGTTCCGGCGGCTCGCCTTGGCCGGTAGGGAGCTGCCGCTCGACGACGAAGGGCGGGCGACGATCGGCGTCGTCCACGTCGACGACGCCGCGCAGATCCTGCTCGAGGCGACACCGGGTACAGCGAACGTCGCGGCGGAGACGGTCACCGTCGCCGACGTGGCCGCACTCGCGCGGGGGGAGCAGCCTCGAGGCGATGCCACGGTGAGGTTTGTCTCTCCGTTCTCGTACGTGCATCGGCTCGAGGAGTATCTGAGCCGGTGAAGGTCCTCGTCACCGGAGCGACGGGCTTTTTGGGCTCACGCAGCTCGGCGCTGCTGGAACAGCAAGGCCATGAGGTGATGCGGGTGGCCCGGCCGGGCGGCGCCGAGCGAGCGGGACTTGGCAACGTGGTACTGGTCCACGCCGATGCGGGGGATCCGGGAACACGCGAGCTGATTCGCGGCTGCGACGCCGTCTTTCACTTCGCAGGGCTCCCCGACCCGGCGCGCGCGCGCTTGGACCCTGCTCGGGCCGTACGCGAGAATGCCGGCACGACCTTGAACTTGCTCGAGGGTTGCCTGGAGCATGACGCCGGCCTCGTCTATCCGTCGACTGTGCGGGCCGGGCTCGACCCGCCACCCGATCCCTACGCCCACTCGAAGCGGCTCGGCGAGGAGGCATGTCGCCTGCACGCCGCCCGGACGCTCGTCGTCCGGCTCACCTCGGTCTACGGTCCCGGGCAGGTCGCCTGGGAGGGCGCAACGGGCGCGATCGCGTCGTTCGCGACGCGGGCGCTGGAGGACGAGCCGGTCGTGATCGCTGGAGACCCCGAGCGCAGCCGCGACTTCGTCTATGTCGATGACGCCGTCGCGGCGATCGAGGAGCTCGTGGCAGAGGGGCGGTGGAACGAAACCGTCCTGGTCGCCAGCGGGCGGGCGACTTCGCTTCGGATCGCTGCGGAGCTCGTTTGCGAGGCGGCTGGCTCATCGTCTCCCATCGAGACGCCGGGAGGGGAGCTTCCCGCCGGGGAGAACGACAGCTACCAGGCAGCTCCGGAGG
>JALYLK010000183.1 GCA_030774275.1 Actinomycetota bacterium | reverse complement strand
CGAGGCGGCCGCGCCCGAGTCGAGCGCGAGATACGGCAGATAGTCGGTCAGCGGGACGACCTCGATCGCAGGCAGCTGGTCGCGCCAGCACAGGGCCTGTGCCTGGGCCGACTTCTCGCGCTGGAGCAGCCAGTTCTGGTACGCGGTGTCGCGTGCCAGCGAGACGAGGGCGGTCACGATCGGCTTGTGCGCTTTTGAGAGCGGCAGCTCGGCGAGCGCAACCGTCGGTCCGACTGCCTTGACCTTGAGGACGCCCGTCATCGTCCGCAACGTCGCTTGCTGGCCGTTCCTGAGAGTGAACACGCGCGGCGGCGCTGTCGCGCCGAGGGCGAAGCCGCGCCTCGTGCCGCCGAGCCAGGGAGCCGCCGGTTTCACCTTGACGAGACGCACCGGGGCCGCTGCGTAGGCGTCGTAGTACGACTGAATCTCGGACGTCGAGGGCCCGCCGACGCGAAGGCGCGCCTGAATCTGCGCCCGGCGGAGCTCGTCTCCGATGACCCCACGAGCGATCCCGACGCTAGCGTGATCGTGCTGCAACGCAGCCGTGTAGGCAGCCCGGCTGCCGCCAAAGTGCATGGCGATCACCGCCTTCTCGGCGTCGAGGATCGCCTTGGCCTTGACCTGGGCATACGAGCTCGCAACGGCCCGCCCGTAGGCGGCCGTGAACGCAGGCTGGGGGTCTTGTGTCAGCCGCGAGATCGAGGCCGCGACATCCCAGCGCACCGGATTTCCATTGACTGTGCAGCGCGAGCCCGGCGGGAAGGTCAGCTGGCCCGCGGTCAGATCGGTGTTCAGCGCGCGCCCGGCCATCTGCGGGGCGTCGCAGAGCTTGGGGTTGCGAGTCCAGAGATAGACACAGGCGTTCGTGTGTTTGTCCGGATCGTTCTCAGCGACCGTCCACGTCGCCCAGCCCCAGGACCAGACTGAGGCGAGGCCCAGCTCCTGTGCCACCGTACGGGCCGCGAGCGCCTGGAGCTTCGTCAGCTCGAACCATTTGCTCGCCGGCTGCAAATGCTCGCGCCCGCCCGAGCCCGTCGTCGTCTGGAAACCGAGCATGATCCCGAGCTTCGAGGGCGGGATCCCGATCGAGATGAAGTCCCCGGCCCCGGCCCGGAACATCTGCCGGATCGTCCGGCTCCCCTGGACGACGCCGAGCTTGTACATCTTGGGAGCCCCGAAGTAGACCTCTCGCACGATCGACGCGACCTGCGCGACCTGACGCCACCAGTCGGCGGCCTCGCCGCCGGTGTAGGGAACGCTCGAGACGAGCAGGACGGGTTTCGCGCCGCGGGCGGCCAGCGTGCGGAGGAACGACAAAACGTTCGCGCGGTACTGCCCGTTACTCACGCTCCACGGCGTCAGTGTGCTCGCGCCCTGCAACTCGTTCTCGGCAATCACAGGCCGGGAGCAGGCCAGCGCGTTCGAGGCGTAGGTGTACAGGCGGTTCGCGCGATCGACGACCGTCGCCGGATCGGCAGGCTCGGTCGGCGTGCCCGTACGCCGCGTGAAGTTGAGGTCGAAGTACACGGTCTTCGCCCCACGGGCGCGGATCTGCGCCGGATAGATGAAGTTCGACGCCGCGGCGACGATTCCCGGCTTCGCGAACTGCTCCCAGAAAGGCACCGAGCCGTCGGCGAAGTCGATCCACACAGGCTTCGTCGACGGGAGCGAGCAGGCATCGCCGGTCGCAGCCTCGGGTGCCGCGGGGCGTGCCGAGGCGGTGAGGCCGGCGACGGCCAGCAGGAGAAGCAGGGAGACCCTCTTCACGCGACCGACACTAAGTAGCAGGAAAAAGGAGGCGCGGCCGTTTGCCGCGCCTCCGCTTTACGTTCTAGCCCTCGTCGAGAGGGGTGTCGACCTCGGGGATCTCCTCGGCCTCCACCTCTTCGTCGGGCGGGTTCTCCTCGCCGTAATCAGGGGTGCCGCCGAAATCGAGCCCGAGGCTCGCGAGGCTCGCGCCGTCGCCGCCGTCGCCGCCGATTTCCTGGAGTGCCGCGAGCAGCGCCTCGCGCTCGTACGTCTCCGCCGGCACCTTCTCGGAGGGGCTGATGTCGATGTTCCGGTAACGCTTGAGTCCGGTCGCGGCCGGGATCAGCTTGCCGATGATCACGTTCTCCTTCAGCCCAAGCAGGCGGTCGACCTTGCCCTCGATCGAGGCATCGGTCAGCACCTTGGTCGTCTCCTGGAAGGAGGCCGCAGAGAGGAAGGACTCGGTCGCGAGCGACGCCTTCGTGATCCCGAGGATCAGCGGCTCCCACGTTGCCTGCTCCTTCTTCTCCTTCCGCATGCGAGCGTTCTCGCGGTCGAGCACGACCTTGTCTACGAGCTGGCCCGGCAGCAAATCGGTGTCGCCGGCACTTTCGATGCGCACCTTCTTCAGCATCTGGCGCACGATCAGCTCGATGTGCTTGTCGTGGATGTCGACGCCCTGTGACTTGTAGACCCGCTGCACCTCCTGGACGAGGTACAGCTCGATGGCGGTTTCGCCCTTCAGTCGCAGCAGATCGGCCGGGTTGAGCGAGCCCTCGTGGAGCGCGTCGCCCGGCTCGACGACCTGGCCGTCGGCGACGAGGACACGCGTCCGCCTCGGCAGCTGGTAGCTGACCGGCTCCTCCTCGCCCTCGACGATGATCGAGAGCTTCGGCCCGCGGTCGGTGTCCTCGATCTTGACGACGCCCGAGACCTCCGACAGCTTGGCGGCGCCCTTCGGGTTCCGCGCCTCGAAGATCTCGACCACGCGAGGGAGGCCGTGCGTGATGTCGGCGCCGGCGACGCCGCCCGTGTGGAACGTGCGCATCGTCAGCTGCGTGCCCGGCTCGCCGATCGACTGCGCGGCGATGATCCCAACCGCGTCACCGACCTCGCACATCTCGCCTGTGGCGAGGAAGATGCCGTAGCAGGCCTGGCAAACGCCGAACTCGCTCTTGCACTTCAGGACCGAACGAACCGGAAGGGTTGCGCCCTCGGTGTCGTCCAGGCCGTCGAGCACCTCGCGGAGCAGCGGCATCGTGACGAGCGCGCCCTTCTCGGCGAGCACCGTCTTGCCGGGCTTGCCCGAGGCGAGCGGCTTGTGGACGTCCTCCGCGATCGTTCGCCCGAGCAGGCTTTTGTTCAGCCCCTCCGGGACCTGGATCGGGAGCTCGATGAACTCCTTGGTCTTGCAGTTGTCGTCCCGGATGATCACGTCCTGCGAGACGTCGACGAGACGCCGCGTTAGGTAGCCCGAGTCGGCCGTGCGGAGCGCCGTGTCGGCCAGGCCCTTCCGGGCGCCGTGCGTCGAGATGAAGTACTCGAGCACCGATAGGCCTTCCATGAAGTTCGCCTTGATCGGACGCTCGATGATCTCGCCCTTCGGATTCGCCATCAGGCCTCGCATGCCGGCGAGCTGGCGGATCTGCTTGAAGGAGCCACGAGCGCCGGAGTTGGCCATCATGAAGATCGGGTTCAGCTCATTGAGGTTCTTCTCCATAGCCTCGGCGACCTCTTCCGTCGCCTCCGTCCAGAGCTCGACGATCTTCTCGTGGCGCTCCTCCTCGGTGATCAGGCCGCGCTCGTACAGGCCCTCGATCTCGCTGACTC
>JALYLK010000182.1 GCA_030774275.1 Actinomycetota bacterium | reverse complement strand
ACGACGCCGTCCTTGCCGACCTTCTCGATCGCATCCGCGATCACGTCGCCGATCTCGCGCTCACGCGCCGAGATGGTGGCGACCCGGGCGATGTCTTCCTTGCCGTTGACCTCCTTGGACTGGCCCTTGAGGTCCTCGACTACAGCGTCGACCGCTGTCTCGATGCCGCGCTTGAGCGCCATCGGGTTCGCGCCCGCCGCGACGTTCTTCAGGCCCTCGCGGACGACTGCCTGAGCGAGCACGGTCGCCGTCGTGGTGCCGTCGCCTGCGACGTCGTTCGTCGCGGTCGCGACCTCACGGACGAGCTGCGCGCCCTGGTTCTCGAACACGTCCTCGACCTCGATCTCGCGAGCGATCGTGACACCGTCGTTGGTGATGGTCGGCGCGCCGAACTTCTTGTCGAGCACGACGTACCGGCCCTTGGGGCCAAGGGTGACCTTGACCGCATCCGCGAGGATGTTCACGCCCCGCTCGAGCGAGCGGCGTGCATCCTCACTGAACTTCAGCTCTTTGTGAGCCATTCAAATTCCTCCCTTTGCTTTTTAAGCCGCGGCGCCGGCTGGCTCGCGGGTACCGACGACCTTGGCGAGCACATCCGACTCGCGCAGGATCAGAACGTCGTCGGAGCCGAGCTTGACCTCGGTGCCGCCGTACTTTGAAAAGATGATTTCGTCGCCCTCGGCAACGTCCATGGGGACGAGGTCGCCGCTGTCGTTGCGGCTGCCGGGGCCGACTGCGAGGATCTTGCCGCGCTGCGGCTTTTCCTTCGCGGTGTCGGGCAGGACGATCCCGCTCGTCGTGATGTCCTCCTCTTCGAGGACCTCCACGATGAGCCGATCTCCCAACGGCTGTAGATCCATTCAGATTCCTCCCTTTCGGCCACTTTGTGACACGTCTTGGCACTCTCATACGCGGAGTGCCGGGGCCACTTTATAGGTCGGCAAGCGGTCTGCGCAACCTTGGGCGGCTGGCGTAGCCCCTTGTGTTACAAACCGAGCCGGATGAAACGCGAGTTTTCAGCGGGCGGCGTGCTGGTTCGGCGGCTCAAGGGCGAATGGGTCTTTGCGGCGATCCGCCCGGCGGGCAAGAAACCGGGCCTGTGGGCGCTGCCGAAGGGGAACCTCGGCCCCGGAGAGGCGCCGCGCGAGACTGCTCTGCGCGAGGTGAAGGAAGAGACGGGCGCAAATGGTCGACTCGTCGAGAAGCTCGGCGACGTCCGCTACACCTACACCTGGGCAGGGGAGCGGATCTTCAAGATCGTCAGCTTCTTCCTGCTCCGCTACACAAGCGGACGACTCGGTGACCTACCGCGAGCGACCGCGCACGAGGTCGACGAGGTGCGCTGGCTGCCTCTCGCGGAGGGGCCGAAGCTACTCGCCTACGGCGGGGAACGCGAGATGACCAAAAAAGCGCTCGCTTTCCTCCAAGGTCTCACCGTATGATTGCGCGGCTTTCGGATCCGACCTAGCCGCAGCCATGTACGCCCTCAACTTCTACTCGCCGATGGTGGCCGATCAATTGCGTTCCGGGCGCAAGACGGCGACGATCCGGCTCGGCGACAAGTCCGGCAAGTACAAGAAGGGCATGATCGTCCAGGTGCTCGCGGGTGCCCGCTACAGCGCCCGCGAGAAGGTCTTCGAGGCCGTGATCGACAAGGTCGACGTGAAGACGCTCGCCGACCTCTCGCCACGAGAGATCGAGCACGACAACCCTGAGATCCGCCGCCCCGAGGAGATGGCTCACTTCCTCGGGCAGCTCTACAACCGTGAGGTCGGGGACGACGCGACTGTGACGGTGATCCGTTTTTCGCAGATCAGGGCTTAGAGCGCCGGATCGGAACGCCGAACTGCTGTGGTGAACGCAGCTCCCCACCGCAGGCCTCGCACTCGACCGCGAACGCAGAGCTGAAGCGCGCATCGCAGTCCGGACAGCGAGCGCGGAGCTCAGCGCCACACTGGGGGCAGCCGGTCGGCAACTCGTCTTCAAAGTCCTCGAAGTAGCGCTGTACGAACCCGCAGCCGACGCAGAAAGCGACCCAGTCGCCAAGCGTCTTCCGGCGCTCCTCGCGCAGCCAGTCGGCGGCCTTGCCCACGGCACGGACTGTATGCGAGCCGACCACGCTCGGACCGGGCCGACTAATTTGCTGCAACCGTTTTTCGACGCGAA
>JALYLK010000181.1 GCA_030774275.1 Actinomycetota bacterium | reverse complement strand
GGCGGAGCCGTAGCCGGACTTCAAGGCGGAGTGGGCGATCGTGGATTCGAACCACGGACCTCCGCCTTATCAGAGCGGCGCTCTAACCAACTGAGCTAATCGCCCGAGCGGGCGGATTGTAGCGTCGTGCCGCCGGTGTCAAACGCGTTCGGGAGGGGCTGGGGTTTGGCTCCGAAGGCCTGGGCTAAGATGCGAACGAGGCCGCTGCGATGCAGGAAATGGTCATCTACGGGGTTAGCTTCGACCTGGTCGGCAAGCAGCCGATCGTGCTGTTGAAGACCGCCGACGGGAACAAGTTCCTGCCGATCTGGATCGGCCATCCCGAGGCTGCGGCGATCCTGATGAAGCTGCAAGGCGCCTCGACGCCGCGACCGATGACCCACGACCTTGTCACCGACATGCTCGTCCAGCTCGACGCCCAGGTCGTCCGGATCACCGTGACGGAGTTGAAGGAGAACACTTTCTACGCCAGCATCACCGTCCAGCAGGACGGCTCCGAGATCGAGATCGACTCCCGCCCCTCGGACGCCATCGCACTCGCTGTGCGCGCCGAGGCGCCGATCTTCGCGGCCGACGACGTAATCGAGGAGTCGGCGATCGAGTTCGAGGGCGAAGAGGTGAACGAAGAGGAGATCGTCTCCGAGTTCAAGCAGTTTCTCGAGAACGTGACGCCTGACGAGTTCGCGGAGGCGGAAGGCGAAGAGGAGAGCTAGCCGCCCGCCTCGCCGCTCCGACCGACCTCGCGCTTTGTCAGATCCAGGATCTCGCCGAAGATCTCGTTGAGGCCCTCCCCCGAGAGCGGCCCGCGATTCGCGCGGCTCAGGTAGCTGAGCATCCACTCCTCGCGTTCCGGGTCGACGAACGACAATCCCCGCGACTCCTTGTAGGCCTTGAGCTTCGCCACGAGCTTCAGCCGGGCGTTGACCGCCTCGATGATCGTCCGATCGGCGTCGGAGATCTGCTCGCGCAGCTGGCGGATCAGGGGATCGTCGTTCTGCTCGGCCATCTGTGCACCCTAGTGCACCCGTCCGGAAGCACTAGACCGTCACCGCGAGTAGCAGCGCCGCTCCGTTGAAGGTCGCATGCAGGATCATTCCCGGATAGATGCTCTCGGTCCGACTGCGCAGGAAGGCAAGGCCGGTTCCGAAGACAATGAGTATCGGCAAGGCCTCGATCAGCCCATGCCAGAGGCCGAAGGTGAGCCCGATCACGATGATCGCGACCGTCTGGCCGTAAGGCTCGAGCAGGAAGAACCCCAGCCCGCGGAAGGTCAGCTCCTCGACGATCGGTCCGATCACGGCGAAGGCGAGGAGATTCACCGCGAACGCCCCTGCATGCTTGGGCTCCCAGCCCGAAGGTGTGAGGCCCTGCTCACGGCCGGCATGGAGGAGCGGATTCAGGACGGCGTTTGCAATTCCGATCACGATGAAAACCGCGATTCCGAGCCCGATTGCCCGACCCCAGGAGACAGGCCGCCTGAGCGCGAACGCCTCTCGCTTCGGCAGCCCGCGCGCGATCAGGAGGACGACGCCGAGGATGATGGCGAACAGGATGAGCTCGCTCGCCGCAGTGCTGTACTCATAGAGAGCGTTCTTTGGCGGCTTGCCCCCCGAGAACCGGCCCGCGTACGAGATCGCGGAAATGGCGCCGACGAGTGTGAACCAGCCGACGAGCTTCTTGTTCATGTGCAGCCTTCGAGATCGGCAGGCCGGCCCACTTCCAGAGAACATATAGCCGTGGCCGATCGCTACTTCACACCTGCGGAGGCGAATGAGCTGCTCTCGACCGTGCGCCCGCTCGTCCAGCGGATGGTCTCCCACCGGCGCGCGCTTGCTGTGGCGACCGTCCGGCATGCGCGGATCGCGACCAAGATCGCCGGCAACGGAGGCGGCGTGCGGCCGCACGAGGTCGACGAGCTACAGACGAGAATCGACGACGAGGCGGCACAGGTCGTCCGCTGCGTTGCGGAGCTGCAGGAGCTGGGGCTGCTCGTCAAGGATCTGGACGAGGGACTCGTCGATTTCCCCGCGCTGAGCGGCGACGAAGAGGTGCTCCTGTGCTGGCAGCTGGGCGAGGACCAGGTCGCCTACTGGCACACGGTGGAAGACGGCTTCGCAGGACGAAAGCCCCTGCCGTAGCTGGTTTGTCGCATCGCTTCGCTCGGGATTGAGGAAGAGATTGGTAGTTGTCGAATAGCGCGGTATGCCGTCCTGGCACCGGCTTGCGATCGTGGCTGCGGTTTTGCTCGTGACCGCCTTGGTGGCACGTGTGATCGACCGACGCATCGCCCGCCGAGATCTGCAGCCTGAAGCCGCGACCCGTTACCGCATCCTGCGGCGGACGATCACGACGACCATCTTCACGATCGGGCTGCTCTCCGCGCTGCTCGTGATCCCTCAGGTGCGTGCGGTCGCCGGCGGGCTTCTCGCGTCGTCGGCCGTGCTCGGGATCGTCATCGGTTTCGCCTCGCAGCGGACGATCGGCAACTTTGTCGCCGGCCTGCTGATCGCCTTCACGCAGCCGATCCGGCTCGGCGACCGGATCGAGCTCGAGGCCGGAGGAGCTGGCAACGTCGAAGAGATCGGGCTGACCTACACCTTCATTCGCACGGACGACGGTGCTCGGCTCGTGATCCCGAATGAGAAACTGGCCTCGGATACGATCCGCAACTCGACGATCGTGAGTCGGGAGAAGGTTGCGGAAATCACTCTGCAGGTGCCTTTGGACAAGGATCTTCGGACCGTCGTCGAGCTGCTGCGCGAAGCCGTCAGCGGCGAGCGCTGGCCGGAGGTCGCGGTGACCTCACTGAACGGCAGCGCGACGATCGTCGTGCGCGCAGGTGCTGATGGCCCGATCGAGGCCGAGCGGCTCGAGAGCGAGCTTCGACTTCGCGCACACGAGCGGCTACGGGAAGCTGGAGTCTTCGGATGAACCCTCCGCCTCCGCGAGGCCGGAGGCGGCGCCGGCCTGACGAGCTCGACGAGCTCATCCGCCGGGCTCAGAAGCGGCGCCTTCGCGCCCAGCGGAAAAGGCGCAGACATGCAGCACTGTTCGCCGGCGCACTCTTGGTGATCGTCGGGGGCATCGCTGTCGTGGGATTCGGCGGCGCGGCGGCATTCGAGGCGAGCTGCAGCCTTTCCGAGCTGCGACCGGTCTCGACCGGACCTCAGGGTGGCCCTGCGAACTCGTTCGTCTACGCCGCAAACGGTTCGCTGCTCGGGTCGATCCCCGCCGACAAGAACCGCCAGCCGGTTGCGCTTTCCCAGGTCAGTCCGTGGATGCCGAAGGCCACGGTTGCGATCGAGGACAGGCGCTTCTACAAGCACGGCGGCGTCGACTACAAAGGCATCGTCCGCGCTGCCGTCAAGGACCTGCGCGCGGGCAGGGTCGTCCAGGGCGGCTCGACGATCACGCAGCAGCTCGTTCGCAACCTCTACATCTCGCGACAGCGGACCTTCAAGCGCAAGATCAAGGAGGCTTGTCTCGCGATCAAGCTGGCGCGGAACAAGTCGAAGGACTGGATCCTCGGCTCCTACATGAACGCCGTTTACTACGGCAATCACGCCTACGGGATCGAGGCCGCGGCTCAGACGTACTTCTCGCGGCGGGCGAGCTCGCTGACTCTTGACCAGTCCGCCCTGCTCGCCGGCCTTCCGCAGGCGCCTTCGATTTTCGACCCGATCCACCGGCCTACCGACGCGCTCGAACGCCGCGACGAGGTCTTAAGAGCGATGCTCGACAACCGGGCGCTGACCCGCCGCCAGTTCACGTCGGCGATCTCGGACCGGCAGCTTCATCTCGTTCCTGGGCGCCTCTACTCCCGGATCCGCGAGCCCTACTTCTTCAGCTACGTCCGCGACCAGCTGATCGCCGAGTACGGTGCGAACACGGTCCGGACGGGCGGCCTCAAGGTCTACACGACGATCGACCCGCGCCTGCAGGCCGCGGCTCGGAAGGCGATCGTCGGCACCCTCTACTCGCGGTCCGATCCGGCCTCGGCCCTGGTCTCGATCGATCCTTCAACGGGAGCGATCAAGGCTATGACGGCCGTCACGCCGGGAAGTAACGGCAATCAGTTCAACCTGGTCGCGCAGGCCAAGCGGCAAGCGGGCTCGACCTTCAAGATGTTCGTCCTCGCAGCAGCGGTTGACCAGGGCATTGACCCCGCTTCGACGTACTACGTCTCCGAGCCCTTCCACTATCAGCCCGATCCGTATTCGCCCGCCTGGGACGTGTCCACCTACGACCACACGTACCTCGGCTCGACCTCGATCGAGAACGCGACCCTCCACTCCGACAACACGGTGTTCGCGAAGCTGACCCTCGATCTCGGCCCGCAGAAGGTTGCGCAAATGGCGTACCGGCTCGGTGTTCGCTCGCCGCTGACGACGAAGGAGGGTGCCTACGTCCCCTCGCTCGGTTTGGGATCGATCCCGGTTTCGCCGCTCGATCTCGCCTCCGCGTACGCGACGCTCGCCGCCGGTGGGATCTACTCGAAGCCGATGGCGATCCGCAAGGTCGTGCTCGGCAGTGGGAAAGAGGACACCGATGTGGGCTGGGGTCAGCCCGAGCGGACACGTGCGATCAGCCCGGGGGTCGCCTACGTCGTCACCCAGATCCTCGAGAAGAACATGCAGCAGGGGACCGGTACCGGCGCCTACTTCGGCAGGCCGTCCGCCGGCAAAACCGGCACCACAGACAGCTACGCCGACGCCTGGTTCTGCGGTTTCACGCCGACGCTCGAGGCGACGATCTGGATCGGTTATCCGCGCGGAGAGATCCCGATGTTGAACGTGCACGGGATCGCGGTCTCCGGGCCCACCTTCCCGGCGACGATCTGGCGGTCGTTCATGATCGCGGCGGTCGGTCACACGAACCCGGTCGACTTCAAGCAGCCCTCGGTGCTGCCCACCTGGCACTCGTTCACGAGCGGTCAGTACGCGGAGGGCTCGTACGGCTCGAGCAACAACAACTACTACTACGGCGGAGGCTCGAGCGGAACGCAACCGCCCGCTCCGACTCCGTAGCGCCGCCGTCCTGGGGGCGGGCCTGCTGGCGCTCGCCGGCGTCGGCCTCTGCATCGCTTCGGCCTGGCCTCACGACTCGCCGCTCGTCCCACGGAACGGCGGCCTGCTGGTTGGCGACGCAAGCTGGGCCTGGCTCTATCTCGCGGGCGAGCTCATCGCGTTCGTCGCCTACGTCGCCGGCCTGCTCCTACTCCGGCGGGGGGCGGTGCGGCTAGCACTGGTCGCCGCCGTGGCGGTCGCGGTTCAACTCGCGCCGCTCGCGTCCCCGCTCCTGATCTCGAGCGACGCGTGGACGTACTGGGACTACGGCCGAATCGCCGTTGTTCACGACGCGAATCCGTACACGCATCCCCCGCGCGACTTTGCGAACGATCCGGCGTACCCGCACATCGGAGGGGCCTGGCACGGCGCGACCTCCGTCTACGGGCCTCTGTTCACGGTCGGCTCGGAGCCCGTAGCCGTGGCGGCCGGCTCTTCGGCGGACCGGGCAGCCTGGCTCTTTAAGTCACTTGCCGCGCTGGCGATGCTCGGAACTCTCGCGCTGTGCGCCTTCCTTGCGCCAAGGCCCGCGTTCGCGGTCGCGCTCGTGGGCTGGAACCCGTTGCTTGCGCTGCACTTTGCCGGCGGCGGCCATAACGACGCTTGGATGGCGCTGCTCGTGATGTCAGCGCTCGCACTCGGTGCGACCGGCCGGCGGCAATGGGCGGGCGTCGCCTGGGTGGCCGCGATCTTCATCAAGTGGATCGCGATCATCTTTCTGCCGCTGCGCTGGCTCGAGGCTCGCGCGAAGGGGCGGCCGGTCGGCCACCTCGGCTTCGCCCTGGCCGCGCTCGTGGTGGTCACTGCCGCGACCGCGCAGTTCGGCTGGCACTGGCTCGGAGCGTTCGGGCCGCTCGCGCGCAACGCGAACAAGGAGACGGAGTTTGCGCTTCCGCATCGCCTCAAGGAGCTCGGCGTTCCGCATGACGTCTCCCTGGCGTTCTTTGTCGTGGCGTTCGCCCTCGCCTACCTCTGGCTGGCGCGACAGGCGTGGCACGGCCGCGCGAGGCTCGGTCTTGCCGCGTGTCTGCTGCTCCTCGCATCGCCGTACCTGGTTCCGTGGTACGCGGTGTGGGCCGTGCCCGTTGCGGCGGCCGAGGACGATCCGCCGGCGCACTGGCTGACGGTTGCGATCACCGCCTACCTGCTCCGACAACGAGTCCCCCTTTAGGAGGGTCCGGCGAAACAGAGTCTGTGCCGTCAGGCCGCGCTGCTCGCCCCGAGGCCGCGTCCTCG
>JALYLK010000180.1 GCA_030774275.1 Actinomycetota bacterium | reverse complement strand
TCTCGCGCGGCGTGTCACGCCACTCAAGCCCTTCGTGCACGAGTTCGTCAGCATCTCCGCGGTCGCGCGACTCGCCGTAGACGGTGTATCCGGCGGCGAGGAACCGAGCTGCCATGTTTCCGCCCATATGCCCGAGGCCGACGAAGCCGATCTTCATGGTCGTCGTGGCCATTTCATCCTCTCCCTTCGATCATTGCGATGTCATCTTCGCTTAGCTCGAGGTTGGCGGCTTCGACGATCGGATCCACCTGGTCCGGTCTGCGGAAGCCGGCGATTGCGCCGTCGACAGCCGGATTGCGGAGCGCCCAGGCGACCGCTACTGCACCGGTGGCCACACCATGCCGTTGCGCCACGGCCTCGAGGCGCGCGACGAGCGCAAGCTGCTCGCTGAGCTGTGGCTCCTGAAAGCGTGGGTCGCGCTTGCGCCAGTCATCGTCGGGCAGGCTCGCGATTCGCTCGCGCGTCATCGCACCGGTCAGCAGGCCCGACCCCATGGGCGAGTAGACGATCACGCCGATCCCCTCGCGTTCGGCGAAGGGAAGGATCTCCTTCTCGACCTCGCGGTCGACGAGCGAGTAGGGCGGTTGCAGTGTCTCTACGGGAGCGATCGCCTGTGCCCGGCGAAGCTGGGCGACGTCGAAGTTGGAGACGCCGATATGGTGGACGAGCCCCTCCTGCTTGAGCTCGGCGAAGGTCGTCCAACCCTCCTCGATCTCCTCGTCTGGGATGGGCCAATGGATCTGGTAGACGTCGATCGCCTCGAGGCCGAGGCGCTGGAGGCTTCCCTCGAGCTCGCGCCGGAGGGAGTCGCGCCGCAGGCTCTGGAGCGTTGTCCGGTTCGGGCCCTCGGGCTGGCCGGCTTTACTGAACACGTAGGGACGCTCCGCCGCATCGATCTCCCGCAGCGCTCGTCCGACGACTTCTTCGGAGTGGCCGAAGCCGTACTGCGCTGCCGTGTCGATCCAATTGACGCCGAGCTCGACAGCGTGATGAATCGCCGCTATGGAGTCCGTGTCCTCCTGGCTGCCCCAGCCCCAGTCGTAGCCGCCGCCCCCGATCGCCCAGGCGCCCAAGCCGACTCGCGTGATCTCGAGGCCGGTCGCTCCCAGCTCGGTGATCTTGAGCTTTGTCCTCTCCATCGGGTTCTCCTTTCGGTTGGGACTAGACCGTCCACGACCTGCTGGGGCGGAAGGCTCTTACATGATTGCGCGCCGCGATCGCGCAGGCTTTAGGGCGAGCGCCCAATTCCCGTAAGGGCTAACCGGAATCCTCCTGCAGTGCCTGGGCTCAGTACTCGTCGTGGCGGCGAATCCAGATCTGGGACGCGTCACCTTCGTCCCGTCCCCTCGGCGTGCGGTCAAGGATCCCGTAGTAGCCCATCAGGAACTCGAGGCCTCGGGCCGTGGTCCCGTAGGTCTGGTACACGGTGCCGTCGTCGAGGACGAAGGTGCTGAAGCCCGGGCCCTGGGTGAGGTAGCCCGTGACATCGGTGCCGCTCTCTTTTGCGTTGTGCTCGACGCCCGGCGGCGCTCCTGCCTCGAGCATCGGCGCGAACGCCTCGCGCGTCTGGTCCGCGGTCCGTGAATAGCCGAGGTCGAAGTTGAAGTCGCTGCCCGCCGCCGAGACCCAGGGCATGTTCCAGCCCATCCGCTGCTTGTATGCCTGCAGCTTGTCCAGCGGCCCTTGGGAGACGTACGTCATCGTCACGTCGCGGGCGTGCAGGTGCGGGAGCGCGCCGTCGACGGTGTCGGCCATCGACGAGCAGGTCGGGCAACCTGCCTCGTAGCTCGGGCCGAACATGAAGTGGTAGACCAGCAGCTGGCTGCGGCCGTCGAATAGCTCCGCGAGCGTGCGCTTGCCGTCGTTGGTGTCGAAGTCGTACTCCTTCTCGACTCGGACCCAGGGCAGCTCGCGCCGGCGCCTTGCGAGCTCGTCGCCCAGGCGGGTGTGTTCCTTTTCGCGGGCGAGGAGCTCGTCGCGGGCAGCTGCCCACTCCTCGCGGCTCGCGACCTCGTGATCGGACATCGTGCCTCCTTTCCGTTGCGAGTCATCTTGGCGGCTAAGCGGTGCGCCCGCCAGCGCTTATGAGTTGCTAGCGTCGCTGCTCGAGTCCCTCCGGTCTCCGGGTTCGCGGACTCGATTGCTCTTGGGAGACACGTCTTGGTGGATCTGGTTGCTGGTCGGGGTTGGAGCGCTGCTCGCGGTCTACGCTGCCTTCCTGATCTGGCTCGTCCTGGTCGGTCGACGGGACGATGCCCGCGCGCTCGGGACGTTCATTCCGGACTGCATCGTCCTCGTGACTCGGCTCGCGCGCGACTCGCGTGTCTCTCGCCGCCGCAAGCTGCTCTTGCTCGCGCTCGTCGGCTACCTGGCACTGCCTTTCGATCTCGTCCCCGACTTCATTCCAGTGGCCGGCCAACTCGACGATGCGCTCATCGTGGCACTCGTTCTACGCAGCTTCGTCCGCTCGGGCGGCGAGGATCTGATCCGCGAACTTTGGCCGGGGCCGGAGCAGTCGCTCGCGCTGATCATCCGGCTCGCCGTGCCTTAAAACGCCAAGTCCTGCGAACCCGAAGGCCCACAGGACTTGACCGCGCGACTCTGACAGGCTCACACGTTCTCGTCAAGCGGTACGACCGTGCGGGCAGACCACCGCATCAAACTTCTAGGGCTCCGCGTGCTGGAGCTCACGAACGCGGAAGGCGAGCACGATGTTCGTGACGCCCCGAATGATCGCGAACGCGGCCACCCAGGCGACGAGCAGGATGGCGCTCCGACCGTAGTAGCCGGCCGCCCAGAACCCGAGCGCGAGCTCGATGATCCCTCCGATCAGCTGCAGCCACCAGACCTCGACCTCGTGCCGAGCGGAAATCGCGGTGATGATGTCGAACGTCCCCGCGAAGACCAGGAAGAAGCTGATTACCGCCGCCAGCGCCAGGAACGTGTCGCCCGGATGGATGAAGGAGACGATGCCGGTGGCGATGAAGACGACTGCCAGGACTCCGTAGAGCAGCTTCCACCAGCCGCTGGCAATGATCGTCGACCCGATCTCGAGTACGCCGGCCGCGATCGCGACGATTCCGAAGAGGATCGCGATGGCGTTCACGGACGTGTAGTCGAAGCGCAGCACGATCAGGGCGACGAGCATCCAGCCGATCCCGATGAGCAGGACGAGCCACCAGGGTGGCAAGAGCCGCCCGAGCGTGCGCTGGGTCGCGGCGGTGATCACGGACATGGGGCCTCCTAAGGGTCGGGTGGCCGCGGGTATACAGCAGCGCCGCCGGACGAGTCAATGAATCGGACTCTCGTTTTGGGGACGTCCGCGTATGTCGAAGCGGTGAACGCGGCTTGGCCGGGCTCCGGCCTCAGCTCGCCGGAGGACTTCCGTGAGGCCCGGCCGACGATCGTGCATTGGTGATGGCGTGGATCGCCTTCGTCAGTTCGAGAATCTGGTTGGAGAGGTCGAGCAATTCTTCGTTTTGCGTGTCCTCTTGTTTCACGGTCTGCCATTCCTGGTCGGCGATGACTCGACGCTTGGCGTCGGCTCTGTTCTGGCTGATCAGCACGAACGTCGAGAGGAAGATCGCTTCAAGAGAGACGATCATCGTCAGCAGGCCGTACGGGTAGTGCTCGACGCCGAATCCGATCCAGCAGCT
>JALYLK010000179.1 GCA_030774275.1 Actinomycetota bacterium | reverse complement strand
CGTCGAGGCCGTGCAGAGCGCCGGGGTACGTTGGCTCGGCGAGGTCTCGGACGATGAGCTCGCCCGGCTCTACCGGGGAGCACGCTGCGCAGCCTACGTCTCCCTCTACGAGGGATTCGGGCTGCCCGTGCTCGAGGCGATGGCCTGCGGGACACCGGTCGTGACCGCCGACCTGCCGCCGATCCGCGAGTTCGCCCGTGGCGTCGTCAAGGTCGATCCACGCGACGCCGATGCGATCGCGGCCGGGCTCGGCGAGGCGCTCGCGCGCGGAGACGAGCTCGGGCGCGAGGGCCGTGAGGCTGCCGCAGCCTATGACTGGGGCCGCGTCGCGCGGGAGACGATCGGCGTCTATCGAGAGGTCGCCAGGTGAGCAAGCCATTGATCGTCCTCGACGCCGACGTGCTCGGACGCCAACGAACCGGGGACGAGACCTATGTGTCGGCGCTGCTTCGCGAGCTACCCGAGCTGGACGACGAGCTGCGCTTCGCAGCGGTGACTCGCCACCCGGAGCGCGTTCCGGAGGGCGTCGAGGCAATCGAGCTCGCGGCACGCAGCCAGGTATGGCGAATGTCTCGGTCCTTGCCCCGCCTCTTGCGCATCCTCCGCCCAGCGGTCACGCACTTCCAACATGTCGTGGCTCCCGGTGCCCCATCAGCAGTCGTTGTGACGATCCACGACCTCTCGTTCGAGCGCGACCCGAAGCTGATGAGGCCCCGCGACCGCTTCTTCTTCCGGACGATGGTTCCACGCTCTGTGCGGCGCGCCGATCGCGTCATCGCCGTCTCCAGCCGGACGAAGCAAGATCTGATCGAGCAGTACGGAGTCGAAGAGCACAAGATCGCCGTCATCCCCAACGGCGTCGACGAGGCTTTCAGCCCCGACGGGCCGGCCCGCGACGGGCAGCCGTACCTTCTTTTCGTTGGGGCACTCCAGGCGCGCAAGGACCCGCTCGTGGCGATCGAGGCGCTCTCGCTGGCCGATTCCAATCTCGGGCTGGTGCTCGTCGGCCCGGACAAAGGCGCGGCGGCCGAGGCGCGACGCGCGGTCGCGCGCCTCGGCCTGAACGGCCGCGTCGAGTTCACCGGCCACGTCGAGAAGCCGGCACTGGCGGCGCTCTACCGAGGTGCGCAAGCACTCGTCTTCCCATCAAGGTACGAAGGATTCGGACTGCCCGTACTGGAGGCCATGGCGTCGGGGACGCCAGTGGTCGCGACGGCGGCCGGGGCGATACCGGAGGTTGCAGGCGACGCGGCAGTCCTCGTTGCGCCAGGCGACCCGGCCGCAATCGCCGCGGGGGTCGAACATGCCATAGCCGACCGCGATCGCCTCGTGCACGCGGGTCTGGAGCGCGCGCGACTGTACAGCTGGACGGAGGCTGCACGGCAAACGCTCGCGGTCTACCGAGACCTTCTATGACGGTCTCCGGTGTTGTCGTCACGCACGGTCCCAACGCCGATCTGGGGCGATGCCTAGCCGCTCTTGCGCCACAGGTCGAGGAGCTTGTCGTCGTGGCGAACGTGCCGCTGGAGCTCCAACTGCCGTCGAACGGCCGGCTCATCGAAAACGAGCGGCCGCGAGGCTTCAGCGCGAACGTAAACCAGGGCGTCGCGAAGACGAGCGGCGAGTTCGTCGTGATCGCGAATCCGGATACGGATCCGGCGCCGGACGCCATCCGGATCCTGTGCGATTTCGCCGCCGGGAGGCCGCGCTGCGGCATCGCCGGCCCACAGCTCCGTTACCCGGACGGCCGCTGGCAGCCGTCGCGGCGGCGCTTCCCGACTGTGCGCGGGACGCTCGTCCGGCGCACGCCGCTGCGGTACGTCCTTCACCCGTTCGAGCGCCAGCGCGACCACTACTTGCTGGACGAACCCCCCGCAGAGCCGGTGCCCGCGGACTGGATGCTTGCGGCCTTCCTGCTGCTCCGGCGCGAGATGCTCGACGAGCTCGGGGGCTTCGACGAGCAGTTTCGTCTCTACGGCGAGGACATCGAGCTCTGCTACCGGGCGGCCAAGGCAGGTTGGGAGCGTTGGTACGTGCCGCAGGCGGTGGTCACTCACCGGTACGCCGCCGAGATCGACCGCAAGCTGCTCACCCGCCGCACGCTCTGGCAATGGCGCGGCATCGCACGGTTCGTGCGCAAACACCCCGAGCGCTTGCGCGCGCTCTAGTGCCGCGTCTTCACCGGAGCGTATGCGAACGAGACTTGTGCTCCCAGCTGGCGCGTGTCGGCCAAGCCGAACTGCGAGGGCGAGAAGGTCGGGTGAATGTGCACCTCGACGCGTACGGGGGGGCGGGCGTCGAATGTGAACGTCCGCTGCGCGAGCCGGTGCACAACCCAGCGTCGCACGTCGTACACCTTCACGAGCTTGCCGCTTGCGGCCGAGGGCTTGCCCACCAGGATCCGCACGTGGCCAGGTACGTCGGCGCCGCCCCAGCCGGCACGCCCGAGCGTGACTGTGACGCGCACCGGGCGATTGGTTCGAGAGCCGAAAACCGAGAACGCGGCGCTTTCACCCATCCAGCCGTCGGTGGCCACGCCTTCGGTCGTCGTCCCGACCCGGAGGGGACGCTTGATCTGGTAGAGGGCAAGGGGGTATTCGTTTGGGCCGCCGAGTGCGACGAGGTGGCCCGGAAACAGGCTTTGCCGGTCGACAACCGCATAGTCGGCTCCGTTAGAGGCCGGGGGATCGACTCGGCCTGTGGCCACAGCAATCGCCGCCGAGGTCTCGGGAAGGGAGCAGATCTCGCCAGGGCCGAGGTTGTAGATGGCCGAGACGTTGCGGTTCCAGAACTCTGTCTCGAGCAGCGTGACCGAATTGCCCGGCGGCGTGTTCAGGTACAGCACACGCTTGTTCCGTCCAATCGCTTTCTCGATCCAGCTTGGAACAGGCCCAGCCGAGTGGCGCGTGCTGACCGAGGCCCCCGCGGTGTCATCGAACGCCGGCTTTGACGCCGCTACCAGGTACGCGGCGAGCAGCAGCGGAAGCGCAACCCGTGCGACAGATCGTGCTGAAACCGCGAACAGGAACGCTCCGAGCAGCGCGCCGGCAGCGACCGCCCACTTGAGCTCCTCGAGCGCCCCTGGGAGATGGCGGGAGAACTTGAAGAGCGAGTCCAAAGTGATCCCGTTCACTGGGTCGGGGACGACGAAGGCGTTGAAGTTCAGAGTCCGGACGAGGAGCGCCGGCACGGCGACCGCGACGGCGGTCCCGAGCAACGGCCGCGGCAGCCCCCGTGCGAGCCAGAGGACGAAGGCGATCATCAGCAGAGGCTCGAGGTAGAAGGTGTAGCGCTCGAACACGAACGGGGTCACGGTCGCCGCGAAGCCCCCCACCTCGACGAGCACCCAGAGCATCGAAGCGCTGACGACCGCGAGGAAAGCGCGCTCGGCACTGGTGGTCACGGCGCCGCGGAGACCGAGCCAGAGGAGCACGATCAGCGCACTGACAGGCACGAGCCCGACCGCGAGACCGAGTTCCGCAAGATGCTTGACCGCCCACCGGACGGTCGCGCCGAGGGGGTAGTGCGCGGTTGCCAGACCCTGATACTCCCCGAGCCCGGTCGCAAGCGGCGCGCCCTGGATCTGCTTGTAGACGACGTAGGCGAGGAGTCCCCCGCCAAGGAGCACGGCCGTCGGCCAGAGACGGCGCAGCCCAGCGAGGATGCGGTCGCGCGAATCGCCTGCGCGAAGATCCAACACCGCTTTCGCGAGCACTGCGGTCGGGATCACGAGGAAGAGGACGACCCCCTGCACCCTGATGCTCACCGCGAGCGCGATCGCCGCGAGCGCCGCCAGCTGATGGAACAGGGTCGGGCGTTCGAGCGCCAACGCGATCGCGAACACCGCCAGCACGAAGGCCGGGAGAAAGGCGCCCTCCGTCATCAGCACGCCGGAGTAGAAGAGAGCCGGCAGGAGCAGCGTCAGAGCAGCGGCCAGCAGCGCGTGAACCGGCGTGGCAAGCCGGCGGGCCCAGAGATAGACCGGAATCGGGGTCAGCGCCATCGTCGAGGTGGTGATCCCCTTGGCCAGTGCATAGGTCGTCGACATGGAATGCGCGAACCAGGCGGGTGCAAGCATCAACGGGTATGCGTAGCTCTGGTGCTCCGGTGCGCCGCGGAACAGGTAACGCCCGTGCTGGGCCAGGTTCTTGGCCAGATTCGCGTAGATGAACTCGTCGCAAAGAACGACGGGCGCCGCAAATCTCCGGTCGAGAACGGTCCTGATCGTGGCCGCTGCGATCACCAGAACGGCCACTGCCAACCCGGTCCAGTGTGCGAGTGCCCACCGGCCCGCCTGGGCCGGGGCCGGAAGCCGCCTCACGCGCCAGCCGACCGGTAGCGGAACGCGACCTGCGCGCCCAGCTGACGGGTGTCCGGCTGGCCAAACTGCGAGGGGGAGAACGTCGGCGAGATGTGAATCGTCACCTGGAAGCGCCGTGGCGGAGTCCGAAAGGTGAATACACGAGCGCCGCCGGTGTGGATGATCCACTTGCGAGTCGCGAGAGGCTTCCCGCCGAGCGGTGTCAGCT
>JALYLK010000178.1 GCA_030774275.1 Actinomycetota bacterium | reverse complement strand
GACCCGAAGGTCCGCCCTCGAAACCCGCCGCTACGAGAGTTTTGCCGGCGGCTTGATCTTGCCCTTGATGATCAGGGCCTTGATCTTGTTCATCTTCGTGACGAACGCCGGCGGGACCTTCGGGCTGATCTTGCCGACGCCCTGGAGGCCGTTCTTGAGCGTGCCGTCGAAGTTGCGGCCGCCCTTGAAGGTGCCGTTCTTGACTGACGCGTAGAAGCGATAGGTCGCGACGTCAACCTTCTTCGTACCGCTCGTCAGGATGTGTGCACCAAGGTAGGCCTGGTCGGCGTCGACGCCGATACCCCACACCGGGCGCTTCCCCTTGTGGTTGGCCTTCGCCGCGTCGAGCGCACCGAGACCGCAACCGCCCGCAACCTGGAAGACCGCCTGAGACCCCTGCGCGATCTGGTTCAGCGCGAGCTCCTTGCACTTGGCCGCGAACGAGATGGAGAACTCGTTGGAGTAGTCCAGCAACGTCTTCACGCCGGGATCGGCCTTCTTCGCCCCAGCGAAGTAGCCGGCGATCCAGTTGTCGACCGACGGAAGCTTCTTGCCGCCGACGGCGCTGACGACCTGCTTGCCACCCTGCTTCTTGGCCATCAGGCCGGCCAGATAACCCACGAGGTAGCCCGACTGCTGCGACTCGAAGGTCAGGCCAATCGCGTTCTTGGGTTTGTGCGGCAAAGCCACCCACGGGAAATCGACGATCGCGAACTTCGCCTTCGGAAACTGCGTCGCCGCCGTGTCCATGTCGTTTGAGAGCAGGAAGCCCGTTGCCACGATCGCCTGGTAGCCCTGGCGTGCGGCTGCCGTGAAGTTCGGCAGGTAATCAGCCGCCGAGTTCGAGATGAAGACGTGGGTTTGCGCCCCGAGGACGCGGTGGGCCTTGTCGAGACCGAGCTTCGACAAGTGGTTAAACGATTTGTCGTTGATGTTGCCGGTGTCCGACACCATCGCCGCCTTGAACGTCGCAGAGTTCTGCGCGCTCGCCGTTGTGCCGAGAATCACGGCCGCGAGTGCGGCGATCAGAAGCAACGGCAGGGTCCTTTTAATCACTATGTTCCTCCTACGCTGATGAGAGTTTGGTCGATGCTAACCCGCCCGACCCCGTGTCGGCGAGTCCTCGGAATGTATGACGCGCTCGAAACGCCTTAGTTGGCGCTCACACGAGGCAACTCGGCTTCATCAACCAAAACGCGGCGCGGTTTCGAGCCCTCGTAGCCGGAGATGATGCCGCGGCGCTCGAGCATGTCGATCAGCCGTCCCGCACGCGTGTAGCCGACGCGCAGACGGCGCTGGAGCAGGCTCGTGGAGGCAGTCTGTGCCGTGACGACGATCTCGATCGCCCGCTCGAGCAGCGGGTCCTCGTCCGGGTCGAACTCCCCGTCGGCGTCGTCGTGGTCCTCGGGAGGCGGTTCCGGGGCCTCGAGCAGGCTTTCGTCCAGCTCCTGCTCGCGCTGGGCGCGGCACTGCTCGACGACCAGGGCGATCTCCTCCTCGCTGACGTAGGCGCCCTGGAGGCGCTGGAGACGCGAAGTGCCGAGCGGCTTGAAGAGCATGTCGCCCTGGCCGAGCAGGCTCTCCGCACCGGAGGTGTCGAGGATCACGCGGGAATCGGTTTGGCTCGAGACGGCGAAGGCGATCCGGCTCGGGACGTTCGCCTTGATCATTCCGGTGATCACGTCGACGGAGGGGCGCTGCGTCGCGAGCACGAGGTGGATGCCGACGGCGCGCGACTTCTGGGCCAGCCGGATGACTGCGTCCTCCACGTCTTGGGGCGCGATCATCATCAGGTCGGCGAGCTCGTCGATCACCACGAGCAGGTGCGGCAGGGTCGATTCGCCCCGGGAGCGGAAGGCGCGATTCGCCTCGTTAAGGTTCCGGGCGCGCACGGCCGAGAGCCGCTCGTAGCGTCGCTCCATCTCGCTGACCACGTTCGCGAGCACGGTCGAGGCCTCTTTCGGGCTCGAGACGACAGGCGTCAGCAGGTGCGGGATCGACTCGTAGTAGCTGAGCTCGATCTTCTTGGGGTCGATCAGGATGAACCGCACGTCGTCCGGGGTCGAGCGGAGCAGGATCGAGGTCAGGATCGTGTTGATGCAGCCCGACTTTCCCGAGCCGGTGGTGCCGGCGATCAGGACGTGTGGCATCCGCGCGAGGTCGGTCCAGACGGCGGCGCCGGAGATGTCCTTGCCGAGCCAGACCGAGAGCGGGCTCGCGGTTGCCGGCAGGTCGTCGAAGATGTCGCCGAGCGCGACGTAGTTCGGGCTGGCGTTCGGCAACTCGACGCCGACCGCCTGCTTGCCCGGGATCGGCGCCAGGATCCTGATCTCGGTCGTCGCGAGCGCGTAGCTCAGATCGTCCTTCAAAGCCGCGACCTTCGAGACCTTGGTGCCCGGCGCAAGCTGCAGCTCGTAGCGGGTTACGCGCGGCCCGGAGATCTGGCCGATCACGCTCGCCTCGACGCCGAAGTGCGCCAGTGTCTGCACGAGCGCCTCGGCGATCCGAGCGTTCTGGTCGGCGGAGTTACCGCCGACGGCGGGCGAGTGGCGCAGGATCTTCCGGTCCGGCAGGCGGTAGTCCTTGGCTACCGCCTCGCCGACGTCGAACAGGCTGGTCTGGTCGGGCGCGGTCTCCGGATCCTCGAGCAGCAGCGGTGCGGGACCTGGCGGGTCGGCTTCGACGACGTCCGGAAACACGTTGACCGCGTCGAGCACGGGCGCGTGCGGCTCGGACGGCCTCACGTCGATCGAGTCGACGAGGCGCAAGTCGGGCATCGGCGGCACGGCCATTCGAGCCCGCTTGGCTGCTTCGGCGGTGGCTCGAACAGCACCGCCCGAGCGCCGAATCAGCGCGCCGGCGGAAGCGCCGCTCAACAGAAGCGTGCCTGCAATCAGCGTCGTGATCCCCACGATCAGGACACCGGTCGAGCCGAGGGCGAGCCCGAACCCGAGTGCCAGCGCCGTGCCGAGGTAGCCGCCATGGGCCTTCCCGAGAGTCAGCATCAGCCCCGCGGTGAAGACGGTAAGACCGGTCCGGAAGGGCCGCATGTCGACGAGCTCGCTGCGGGCGAGAAAGAGCGCACCGACGATCATGCAGGCAGCCGGGAAGATCGTCCGGGCAGCGCCGATCAAGGCATCGAGCCCGTCTGCAGCGAGAGCGCCGACGAAGCCGCCGCTCCAACCGAGGTAGATGACGGTCGAGAGAAAGACGCCGAGCGCCGCGAGGACGAGCCCGATCAGCTCCGGATGCTGGTGGCCGCGAGGCTTCTGCGCGCGCTTCTTCTTCCGTACGCGTGACGGCGTGCGAGGTTTCAACAGGCGCTTCTTGCGACGGCGGGGCACGGCCGCCCGTCATTCGACGGCTTCGTGCCGAAGCCCTGCTTGTAGGATCGGCCGGCGTGATCAGGTGGATCTTCGTCTCCTGGGCTGCTAACGCGGTGGTTCTCGGTATCACCGGTTTGGTGCTGAGTGGAATGACGTTTCACCACTCGTTTTTGGCCCTGATCGAAGCCGCAGCCGTGTTCGGGGTGCTGAACACGATCCTCAAGCCGATCCTGAGGCTTCTGACGTTGCCGCTCGCGCTCGTCAC
>JALYLK010000177.1 GCA_030774275.1 Actinomycetota bacterium | reverse complement strand
GAGTCCGGCGACGGAGCCCGCGACCAGAAGCTCGACAGACACGATCGTCTCAAGATTTAGGCGCGCGCCGCGGCGATTTCTCGTCGGACGATTCCCTCGAGCTCCCCGATCGCGCGTTCCAGATCGTCGTTGACGACCGTGTAGGAGAACTCGCCCGCGAGCTTGCTCTGTTCGAGAGCCTGGGCTAGGCGCTCCTCGATCTCGCCCTCGCTCTCCGTTCCACGCGTCCGCAGGCGTTTCTCGAGCTCCTCGCGGTTCGGGGCGGTGATGAAGATCGTCACGCTGCCCGGTATCCGGTCGCGAACGGCCAGTGCCCCGCCCGTCTCGAGCTCGAGCAAGACCGGGCGTCCCGTGCCGGTGATCCGCTCGAGCTCCGACCAAAGCGTTCCCGCCCGCTTGTGCTCGCCCCAGGGCCACTCGACCCACTCCAGGAACTCGTCGGCCGCACGCCGGCGCTCGAATTCATCGGGGCTGATGAAGTAGTACTCGCGGCCGTTCTCCTCTCCAGGACGCCGCTCTCGCGTCGTCGCGGAAACGGCCAGCGCCAACTCCGGAACACGTTCCAGCAGCATCCGGGCAAGGGTGCTCTTCCCCTCGCCGGAGGTGCCGGTGATGACGAGAACGGGCGGGCGTTTACCTGTTGAAGAGCCCGATGAGCTCGGCGCGCTGGCGCTCAGACAGCCCTCCAACGGTCTTCGACTGGCTGATCCGGCACTGATTCAGGAACCGAGCGGCCTTGACCCGGCCGAACTTCGGTACGGCCATGAGAATGTCGAAGACCTTTGCCGTCGAGACGTACTCCGGCGGATCCTGCAGGATCTGCTCGATCGTCGCCGAGCCGGTTTTGAGGTCTTTCTTCAGCTGCGCTCGACGGACGCGAATGTCGTTCGCCCGCTTGAGCGCTTCCATGCGCTGATCCAGCGAGCGGAGCGGTGCCTGGGCCTGAGTCTTGAGCGCTGGCACGAACGCCGCATACTAACAAGTGAGGCGAGCAGGTCAACCACCAGGAAAGGAGCCAGTTTGCAGGATGTTTTCTAAACAGACATCGGCGCGGCAGACTGAGGCGGCTCTGAAATCGCCGTAGCTCCCGCGTGCGCAAGCCCGATTGCGTTGTCAATGGAGCCAACGCCGAGCGTGGCTACCTCATCTGCAAGCTCTGCTCGGATTCGGGCAACTGAGCCAGGGTCCGAGAACAGGATTGTCCCGAGCGCGATGTCCGCGGCTCCTGCGGCGACGAACTCGAGAGCGTCGCGCCCCGAAGCGATCCCGCCCATGCCGACGATCGGCAGGCCGGTTGCCGCATAACAGTCGTAGACCGCGGCGAGCGCGATCGGCTTGAGCACCGGGCCCGAAAGGCCGCCGGCGGCGCGCGAAAGCCGCGGCTTGAGGGTCCGCTCGTCGAGCGCGAGGCCGAGGATCGTGTTGACGAGCGAGAGCCCATCTGTGCCCGCAGCCTGGGCTGCACGGGCGACCTCTGCCACGTCCGCCGTCGCCGGCGAGAGCTTCGTATACAAGAGCTTGCGAGTGGCATTCCGGGCGGCTGCGACGATCTCCCCCACGCTCGCCGGAACGTCGTCGACGTTCGGACAGGAGACATTCAGCTCGATCGCTTCGACCTCGGGCCGGTCGTCGAGCCGGTCGCAGAGATCCGCGTAGTCGGAAGCCGCAAAACCGCCGACAGAGACCCAGATCGGCACCCCGAGCTCGGCGAGCCGCGGCAGCGCCTGCGCGAGAAAGTGGTCGATGCCCGGGTTGGCCAGCCCGATCGAGTTCAGCATCCCATGCTCGACCTCGGCGATCCGCGGGGGTGCGTTGCCTTCGCGCGGCAGCGGCGTCACCGTCTTCGTGACGAAGACGTCGAGAGCGCCCGCAACGTCCGGCGCCGTCAGCGCATCCAGGCACCCGGATGCGTTGAGAACCCTCATGCCGCCACTGCCTCCGCCGCGAGCACCGGCCCCTCCACGCACAGTCGCTTGAGCTCCCCGTCGATCTCGACGGCGCAGCCGTAACACGCCCCGTAGCCGCACGCCATCGGCGCTTCCCAGGCGAGCTGGGCGGCGGGCTCGAGCCGGCCGACTGCCGCGAGCATCGCCTCGGGGCCGCAGGCGAGCACGTCGTGCCCGGGCGGCATCCCTTCGGTTACGAACGTCGGCTCGACGACCACCTCCGCGTTGGAAACGAGCTGAGCTGCCTCCGCGTGCCAGTCGCTGCGGAAACCGAGGATCGCCGGCGGATGGCCGAGCGCCTCGGAGAGAAAAGGCAGCGGGGCGATCCCGATCCCGCCGCCGACGAGCAGGGGGCGCTCGACATCGAGGTCGTAGCCGTTGCCAAGCGGCCCGAGGAGCAAGAGCTCGTCCCCGCGTTGAAGCGCGCAGAGCGCCCGCGTCCCAGTGCCGATCGGGTCGATCAGGAAACCGAGCTCTCCAGGCGGCGCGAGGCAGACGCTCATCGGCCGCGGCAGCGGCCGCCCCGGCGCCTCGAGCATGAAGAACTGGCCAGGGATGCCCGGGTCCAAGAAGCCGCGACGGACCCGCAGCAAGGTGTAGGGCCCAATCGTCTCGACGGCGACGACTTGGGACCGCTCCCGTTCAGCCATCATGCTTCAACTCGCACGCGCTGCACCGATTCGCTCCTGTAGGGAGACCGAGATCTCCGGCTGGGCGTGGGCGATCGCCTCGACCGCCGCTGCGGCGCCCGAGATCGTGGTGATGCAGGGGACGCGGGCCACGAGCGCGGCCTCGCGGATCAGGTAGCCGTCAGTTCGTGCGCCCGAGCCCTCCGGCGTGTTGACGACCAGGTCGCAGCGTCCGCGACGGACCAGGTCGACCACGGTCGGCCCCTCTCCCGCCTCGGTGACCTTGCGGACGCACTCCACGGCGAGACCTGCGGCGGCGAGCACGTGAGCCGTGCCCGCGGTCGCGACCAGGTCGAAACCGAGCCCGGTGAGCGCGTGAGCGACCGGGACGATCGCCTCCTTGTGGGCGTCGCAGACTGAGATGAACGCAGTTCCGCTCTCCGGGAGCGCCCGTCCCGCGGCTCGCTCGGCCTTGGCGAACGCGGTTGGGAAATCAGCAGCGGTGGCCATCACCTCGCCGGTGGCGCGCATCTCGGGGCCGAGCACCGGGTCGGCGCCGGGGAAGCGCGCGAAAGGAAGCACCGCGGCCTTGACGCTGACCTGCGAAGGGGTTGGGTCGACAGGCAGGTCGAGCTCGCCGAGATCTGCGCCGCCTGCCAGGCGGCAGGCCGCTGCGACGAGGTTGATCCCGCTCGCCTTGCTCGCAAAAGGCACCGTCCGCGAGGCCCTCGGATTGACCTCGAGCACGTAGAGCTCGCCCTCGGCGATTGCCAGCTGGACATTGAGCAGGCCGACGACACCGAGGGCCGCGCCCAGCTCCCGCACGACCTCTTCCACGTAGGTCTGCTCGAGCGGGCTCAGAGCGGGCGCCGGCAAGACGCAGGCCGAGTCGCCGGAATGGACGCCTGCCTCCTCGACGTGCTGCATGACGGCTGCGACGTAGGTGTCTTTCCCGTCGCAGAGCGCGTCCACGTCGAGCTCGAGTGCCTGCTCGAGGAACCGGTCGAGCAGGACCCGGCCCACGGTGTCCTCCATCGCCCGTCTCACGTCCTCCGGCCCGTAGCAGACCCGCATTGCACGTCCGCCGAGGACGTAGGAGGGCCGGACGAGCACGGGGTAGCCGATCCTCCCGGCGGCAGCAACTGCCTCATCCGGCTCGGTCGCGGTGCTCCAGTCCGGACAGCGGATCTGGAGGCCGTCGAGCAGCGCGCCGAAGCGCTCACGGTCCTCAGCCAGGTCGATCGCCTCGGGCGAAGTGCCGAGGATGCGGTGACCTGCTGCCTCGAGCGAGCGGGCCAGCTTGAGCGGCGTCTGGCCGCCGAACTGCGTCACGACACCTGCGGGCCGCTCGCGGGCACAGATCGCCAGAACCTCCTCGACCGCAAGGGGTTCAAAGTAGAGCCGGTCCGACATGTCGTAGTCGGTGGAGACGGTCTCCGGGTTGCAGTTGACCATCACTGCCTCGTAGCCGAGCTCACGGAACGCCTTGGCCGCGTGGACGCAGCAGTAGTCGAACTCGATCCCCTGCCCGATCCGGTTAGGCCCGGAGCCGAGGATGACGACGGAACGGCCCGGGTCGGGTGGAGCCTCGTCGGCCTCACCCCAGGTCGAGTAGAAGTAGTTCGAGCCGGCCTCGACCTCGCCGGCGCAAGAGTCGACACGGCGGAACGCCGGCTGGACGCCCCAGGCGCGGCGCTTCGCGCGCGCGGTGTCCTCGGTCACGCCGCAGGCCGCCGCGATGTCTGCGTCGGCAAGCCCGAGGCGTTTCAGGCGCAGCCAGTCGTCGGCGACCAGATCCTCAATAGACGTCACGCGATCGAGCGCGGCGTGTACGCGCTCGATCTCGCTGCGAAACCAAGGATGGACGTTGTCCGGGACGACGGAAAATCGTGGCCACGGAGTGGCCGATTTTTCGTCGCTTTCGCGCGAGCGAATGGCCTTCAGAAAGGCCTCGGTGAACGTGCGGCCGATTCCCATCGCCTCGCCGACCGACTTCATCTGCGTGCCGAGCTCCGTCTCGGCGCCCGGGAACTTCTCGAACGCAAACCGCGGGGCCTTCACGACCACGTAGTCGAGGGTCGGCTCGAAGCTCGCCGGTGTCGTCCCGGTGAGGTCGTTCGGAATCTCGTCGAGCGTGTAGCCGACCGCGAGCTTCGCGGCGACCTTGGCGATCGGGTAACCGGTCGCCTTCGAGGCCAGCGCGGAGGACCGCGAGACGCGCGGGTTCATCTCGATCACCCGCAGCTCGCCGCTCTCGCGCTCCCGGGCGAACTGAATGTTCGAGCCGCCGCACTCGACGCCGACCGCCCGGATCACGTCCACGGCGGCGTCGCGCAGCTCCTGGTAGGCCTCGTCGGAGAGCGTCATCTGCGGCGCGACCGTGACCGAGTCGCCCGTGTGGACGCCCATCGGATCGAGGTTCTCGATCGAGCAGACGATGACCACGTTGTCGCGCCGGTCGCGGATCACCTCGAGCTCGAACTCGTCCCAGCCGAGCAGCGATTCCTCGACGAGTACCTGGCCGACCGGGCTTTCGTGAAGTGCGCGGTCGAGGAGCTCGACGAATTCCGTCCAGTTGCGGGCCGTCCCACCACCGTGCCCACCGAGCGTGAACGCCGGGCGGAGGATCACCGGGAAGCTGAGCTCTGCCGGCCCCTCCTCAGGCGAGCTGACGATGGTCGACTCCGGCACTTTCAGGCCGGCCAGACGCACGGTCTCGCGGAAGATCTCCCGGTCCTCGGCGCGGCGGATCACGTCGGGGCCTGCGCCGATCAACTCGATGTCGAGCGCGTCGAGGACGCCTTCTGCGGCGAGCTCCATCGCCAGGTTCAGCGCCGTCTGGCCGCCGAGCGTCGGCAGCAGCGCGTCGGGGCGCTCCTGGCCAAGGACGTCGGCGACGCCGGCGAGATCGAGCGGCTCGAGGTAGGTGCGGTCGGCGAAGCCCGGGTCGGTCATGATCGTGGCCGGGTTCGAGTTGATGACGATCGTCCGGAAGCCGTCCTCGCGCAGCACCTTCAGCGCCTGCGAGCCTGCGTAGTCGAACTCGCAGGCCTGGCCGATCACGATCGGCCCCGAGCCGATCAGACAGATGGAACGAAGATCACGCCGCCTGGGCATACGCCACCTCTGTCACCCATTCGTCGAGCAGCGGCCAGGCATCGTGCGGGCCTGGCCCGGCCTCGGGATGGAACTGCACCGAGCGGGCGCGCAGCCACGAGAAGTCGAGGCCCTCGACCGTCCCGTCGTAAAGCGAGACGTGGGTGACTTCCTTGGCGGCGCTCGCCTCGACCGCGAAGCCGTGGTTCTGACTGGTCACCAGGACGCGGTTCGAGCGCTTGTCCAGCACCGGATGGTTGGCCCCACGGTGTCCGAACGGCAGTTTGTAGGTCTCGTGCCCGGTCGCCAGGGCGAGTAGCTGGTGGCCGAGACAGATGCCGAGCATCGGCACGCGGCCGAGCAGCGCGCGGATCGTGTCGACCTCGTCGTGGAGGGGCTCCGGGTCGCCCGGGCCGTTCGAGAGCAAGATGCCGTCGTAGGTATGCAGGTCGCGGACCTCGGCCGTGTGCGGAAAGACCGTCACCGCCGCGCCGGCTGCGGCCAGCCGCCGCAGGATCGAGCGCTTGCAGCCGTAGTCGACGACAGCGATCCGCGTGCGTCCCTGGTCGCTGAACACGTACGGCTCCGACGTCGACACCGCCGCGGCGAGTGGCCGGCCGGCCATCGGAGGCTGCTC
>JALYLK010000176.1 GCA_030774275.1 Actinomycetota bacterium | reverse complement strand
GCCTTAGGCCCTCCCAGGCAGCATGCTGTCCCCAGGCTCGACGCTTCCAAGCCTTAGTAACAGACTGTCACAAGGGTATTTCGGTTCGAATACGTTGCGCTTCCGTGGAAAAGCGGCAGCGAGACTGAGCTCATGCTCGTCACCGCCTGGCCCTCGCGGATCTTGACGACCTGCGGGCCGCGGATCGACGAACGGCTCGTCGCGGCGCTCGCCCGGCTCGATGATCCGACACTGCCGATTGCCGAAACGAACCGCCGACTTGGCTTGGTTGCGGAGGCCCTCGGCTTAATCCGCCCGAGCTATCAGCAGGTCCGGATCATCGTCCACGAGCTTCGCTCGCAGAGGCGATCGACGAGGTTGGGCGAAACGCTTCTCGAGATCGCCTATGGCATGCGCACGCAGGAGCAGATCCTCCGTGTGCTTGCGGGGTCGTAAGTATGGACGTGTCCTTCTTCGTAACAGACTGTTACGAAGCTCCGAGCACGATCACCAGCTGCGCTCGGTGGAGACTGCTCGGCCTGAGGCCGTTCAGAGCGGTGACGATGCTGATACCGGTGTCACGGCCGAGTCGCCGCCCTTCGCCCGCGTAGCCGGGCCGATACATCACGAGCGTCGGGCCGTGGGTCGATTGCGGCGCGTTGCCGACGGCGCTGATCCTGTAGCCGCGGCTGCGGATCGCCGCAGCTTCGGACGCCGCTGCGCCGGCCTGGCCGTTGCCGTTCAGGACGATGACGCGCGTCCTCGTGCGCGGCAGGACTGCATGCTGCGGAGGCTTCGTCGCCGCGGGCTTCGTCGAAGAGGCCGCCGCCGCCGCCGCTGAGCCGTGGCTCGTCACGGAATGTCCGAGCAGGAACGTGGCCGTAACGATCAATGCCAGGAGCTCGACCGCGGCAACGCCGCTCGCCACCACCGCGGCGGTGCGCCAGGGCCGGACTGCCTCGAATGGAACTGCGTGCTCCACGGGAGCGTCGAGTTCGCTACCCGGTGCCGGCCTCCTGCAAGGTTTCCCAGGTTAGGCGCAGGCCTTCCTCGAGCGTCTTTTCGGGTCGCCAGCCGAGCTCGCGCGCTGCGAGCGCAGGGTCGGTGACACTCCGGCGGATCTCGCCGGGCCGCTCCGCCTCGTGCGCCGGCTGACGGTCGATGCCGGTGACTCGCCGGCAGACGGCGTGAAGCTCGTTGATCGACGTCTCGACTCCGGTGCCGATGTTGTAGACACCACCCTCGTGACCGAGCGCGGCGAGTATGCCGCTGACGACGTCGCCCACGTAAATGAAGTCGCGCGTCTGCTCGCCGTCGCCGAAGATCGTTGTCTGCTCTCCGGCGGCGAGGCGATCGAGGAAGATCGCGATCACGCCGCCCTCGAGGTTCGCCTCCTGCCGCGGCCCGAAGACGTTCCCGAAGCGGAGCGTGACGTGGTTCGTCCCGAAGAGCCGGTTCCAGCCGGCGACGTACTCCTCGCCGGCCAGCTTCGAGATCCCGTAAGGCGAGATCGGTCGTCGCGGCGCGTCCTCAGGAGCAGGCCCGTCGCACTCGCCGTAGATCGCGCCCCCGGTCGAACTGAAGACGACGTGCGTGCGATGCGCTCGTGCGGCCTCGAGCACGCGGATCGTTCCGAGCACGTTGACGTCGGCGTCGTAGTCCGGCCGCTCGACCGAGGTGCCGACGTCGGCCTGGGCCGCCAGGTGGATGCAGACGTCCGGGTCGACGGCGTCGAACAGCGTCGCCGCGTCCGAGCGGATGTCGCCGGGGTGCAACTCGGCGCCCACGGGCACCTTCTCGTGGCTCCCGGTCACGAGCGAGTCGAGCACGTGCACCTCGTCGCCGCGGGCGACCAGCGCCCCCGCGACATGCGAGCCGATGAAGCCCGCTCCCCCTGTCACGATCGCCCGCAAGGCTCCGTATCCTAGGCCGCCGATGTTCATCACGTTCGAGGGCCTCGACGGCTCGGGCAAGTCGACCCAGGCCGAGCTGCTCGCCGAGGCAGTCCGCGGCACCGGCCTCGAGGTGGTGACGACCCGCGAGCCGGGCGGAACGCCGCTCGGCGAACAGGTGCGCGAGCTCCTCCTGGGGGGGAACGAGATCTCTCCATGGGCCGAGGCGGCGCTCTTCACTGCGGCCCGCGCGGAGCTCGTCGATCGTGTGATCGCCCCCGCCCTCGAGAGCGGGGCGGTCGTCATCTGCGACCGCTATCTCGATTCCTCGCTCGCCTACCAGGGTGTCGCGCGCGGCCTCGGCGTCGACCGCGTGCTCGAGCTGAACCTGCCGGCGATCCGCGGCCAGCTCCCTGATCGCACGTTCCTGCTGGAGATCGACCCGGCAGACGCGGCGCGCCGGGTCGGCGAGAACGGCGACCGGATCGAGCGGGAGGGCGAGCAATTCCGTCAGCAGGTCGCCAACGCCTATCGTCTGCTGGCGGAAACGTTCCCGCAGCGGATCGAGGTGATCGACGGAACCCGGCCGCCGGTAGAGATCGCCAAGGAGATCTTTGGACTCGTTCGAGAAAGTCTCTGAGCAACCCGAGGCCAAGCGCCTGCTTCGCGCCGCGCTCGACGACGCTCTTGCCCACGCCTACCTCTTCCACGGGCCGCCGGGAGTTGGGAAGCGCGCCCTCGCGAAGGCGTTCGCGGCGGAACTGCTCGGCGACGAAGCGCGCGTGGAGCGTGGCTCGCATCCCGATCTCTACGTCCTCGAGCCGCTGGGCGACCAGATCCGAATCGACGCGATCCGCGAGCTGCGGCACGACCTACACATGCGGCCGTTCGAGGCAGACCGCCGCGTTTACCTGATCTTCGGTGCGCACTCGATGAACGAAGAGGCCGCGGATGCGCTGCTGAAAGATCTCGAGGAGCCGCCCTCCTACGCAGTGATCGTCCTCGTCGCCGACGAGCTGGGCTCGCTGCCGGAGACGATTCGCTCGCGTTGCCAGCCGGTCCCGTTTCGGCGGCTGTCCGAGCGAACGGTTCGCGAGGCGATCGTGGCGCAGGCGCCGGAGCTTCCCCCCGACGAGGCGACCGCGATCGCGCGGGTCGCCGCGGGCCGCCTGGACCGGGCGGCGCTGCTCCTCGACGACGCGGCGGCCAAGCGCCGCGCCGAGCGGCTCAAGCTTGCCCGCTCGGTCTACCTCGCGGCAGAGTTCAACGCCTCGGCTGCGGCGGAGCTGATCGTTGACGGCTCCCGCGCCCGCGCCAAGGAGGCTCGGGCCGACGCCGAAGCCGGTCTCGCGGGTCTCGATCTGACCGAGCGAGAGACCGAGCAGCGGCTGCGCCGCGCCGCCCGAGGAGCCGAGCGCGAGGAGCTGTTGGCGGCGCTCGAGGAGCTCACCGCGTGGTATCGCGACCTGGTCGCCTTCGCGGCGGGAGCCGAAACGGCCATCCACTGCGACCACACCGACGAGCTCCGTGAGGACGCCTCTGTCGAGCGACTCGCCGGCGCGGAGGAAGCCGCCGAGCACGCCCGCGAGGCGTGGCGCAACTTCGCAGAGTTCAACGTCAACGCCTCGCTCGCGCTGGAGGCCCTCTTCATCCGGCTCCGCCGATCGTTCGCGGTGGCAACGGTCGCTGCCAACGTCGAGGTTGTAACTCCTTCACGACGCAGCTAGTCTCACGCGGTCCCAGTGCCTCAATCGCGGCCACTTCTCTCGCGTCCGTGGATCATCGCGCTCGCGGGCTTGATCCTGACGGCGGCAGTCACCGCGCCGTTCTTCTTCGTTACCTCCGTCGTCGACGAAATCATCATCGCGGCGGTGCTCTCGGCGGCGGTCGCGGTTGTCGTGGGCTTGCTCGCCATACGACACGATCGCGACCAGAAAGACCGTCTGAGCGAGCAGCATCGGGTTCGCGACGAGCTGGCTGACGCCGACCGCAAGTACAGAGACCTGACAGACAGCCTTCCGCTCGTGACCTGGGTCTATGCGGTCGGCGACCGCAACGACACGCGACTCGTCAGCGCCCAGATCGAGTCGACACTTGGGTATGCGCCCGATCAATGGGACGGCGAGCTGCTCAAGAGCATTCTCCATCCGGACGATCGCAACCGCGTCCTCGAGGAGATCGCACTCGCCATGGAGAGCGGCAGCCCGTTCGACACGGAATACCGGGTCCGGACTCGGACTGGCGAGGTGGTCTGGCTTCGCGAGCATGCGAGGACGATCTCGAGACGGGACGGGCGTCCGCTCTTCGGTGAGAGCTTCCTCGTCGACATCGGCGAGCGCAAGCGCGCAGAGGACGAATGCGATCGCCTCCTCGGCGCCGAACGCGCCGCAATCTCAGACACTGCCGGAAAGCAACGCCGGCTCGACCTGCTCAGCGATGTCGCGAACGCCGCTACCTCGCCCGACTCCGAGGCGGCGATCGGGAGGATTGCCGAGTTGATCGTCCGAGACTTCGGCGACTGGTGCCTCGTCGACCTCGCCGAAGAAGGTGCGCCGCTGAAGCGCCTCGCAGTCGCGCGCGCCGAGCCGCGGAACGGCGAGACCGACGGCGTGCCCCAGCAAGAGCCGGACGACGCTGTACGCGAGGTCGTTGACAGCGGGAATCCGCAGATCGTCCCCGCGCTCGGAGAGCGCTCAAACGGCCAAGAGCCGGGCCAGTTCCTCGGCGGAATCGACACACGCTCGCTTATCTGCGTGCCGCTCCGTGCGCGGCAGCGCTCGATCGGCGCGATCACGGTCGCTCGTACGGACCGTGGCCAGACGTATGGAGCGGACGATCTCGCGCTCCTAGAAGACATCGCCGGGCGGATCGCACTCGCCGTCGACAGGGCGCGCCTGTACTCCGAGGTCGAACAGCGTGCGGACGCAGCTCGAGTTCTCGCTCACGTCGCCGACGGGATTCTGCTGCTCGATCGCAGCGGTGTTGTCCGCTTGTGGAATCCGGCCGCGGAAGGCATCACCGCCATCCGCGCCGGCGACCTCGTCGGCCGTTCCGCCGCCGATGCGATTCCAGGCTGGCAGGAGGCGGTCGACTCGGTGCCGATCACCGCGACGCCCGATCCAGGACACCCGGAAGTCGTCATCCCGCTCGAAACGGCGAACGGCGAGCGTTGGATCGCGATCGCCGGAGTCCAATTCTTCGGTGGGACGGTGTATGCGTTCCGCGACCTGACCGACGTCCGCAGGCTCGACGAGCTCAAGGCCAGTTTCATCGCGACCGCATCGCACGAGCTTCGAACGCCGCTTGCGGCGGTCTACGGCGCCGCTCAAACGCTCCTCCGTCACGATTTCGCCCTCGACGAAGGGGGCCGCGACAGGTTCGTCTCGCTGATCGCCGACGAGTCGGAGCGCCTGGGCCGAATCGTCAACGAGATCCTGCTCGCCAGCCAACTCGACGCCGGTCGGCTCGACCTGGCCGCCGAGCCGTTCGACGCGGCCGAGCTCGTCGAGCGCGTCATCGAGTCAACACGCGCGTACGCGCCTCCCGGCGTGAATGTCGAGGGCCGGGTGGCGGACGAACTGCCGCTTGTCGAGGGCGACCGGGACAAGGTGAGGCAGGTCCTCGTGAACCTGGTCGAGAACGCGATCAAGTACTCGCCGGACGGGGGCCGTATTCAGGTCGGCGTCGAGTCGCAGGAGGAGAACGTCCTCTTCCTCGTTCGAGACGAAGGCCTCGGCATTCCCTCCGACGAGCAGAGCCGGGTCTTCGAGAAGTTCTACCGGGTCGATCCACAGATGACCCGCGGCGTCGGCGGCACAGGCCTCGGGCTGTACATCTGCAATGAGCTCGTCAGCCGCATGGGCGGGCACATCTGGCTCGAGTCGAAAGACGGGGAGGGATCGACCTTCCTCTTCGAGCTTCCGGCGGCCGCGTCGATCGCGTCTACGCGGCAGGCAGAATTGGGAACGCGCTCCGAAAACGCGAGCCCCTGATCCTCGAAAAAGAGCCGTTAAGTCAGACGCAAACCCTTGACGCACGGCCATCGCGTGGCAAAGAGGAGCGCTGGGAACCCGCTACATTAGGGCGACCGCCGACGTAGCTCAGCTGGTAGAGCACTTCACTCGTAATGAAGGGGTCCCCGGTTCGAGTCCGGGCGTCGGCTTCGCTTTTGGACTGCGCTAATCGTCAGTTTTGTACGACGGTGCAGACCTCGCCGAACTGACGGTAGAAGGTCTGGCCCGCATGCGCGTTCGCCGTCTCTATCCCATGCTGTGCAGCGTCCGGGACTGATACGAAAGTCACCGGTCCTTCGCCGGGGACGTCGCAGACCCACATCACCCTGGCCCCTGCGGATGCGGGCCACGCGAGGAAAAGTGTCACCGCGGCGGCAGCTCCCATTGCCTTGATTCGTCCCGTCATCGCCCACCCCTCCCTGAAAAGTGTGAAACGTTGCTAAGGCACCCTTACGCTACTTCGCGACACGCCTCGACACAACCCTCTGCCGGCTTACGGAGCGTCGACGCCTGGATGGTGGCTGAACGGTTCGGCC
>JALYLK010000175.1 GCA_030774275.1 Actinomycetota bacterium | reverse complement strand
GAGCTGAAGCGGTCCATCGCCCAGCCCATCCGCTCGCTGGCCATGCGTGTATCGGGCGGCGGTGGGGCGCCTGGCTTGTACTTGCCGGTGAGGACGCCCTGCGCGAGCGGCGAGAAGACGATCTGCGAGATCCCGTTCGCGGCGCAAAGGGGAATCACCTCGCGCTCCGGCACGCGCCAGAGGATCGAGTACTGCGGCTGACTGGAGACGAACTTCTCGAGCGGCGGGCTGAGCTCCAGCGCCGCGCGGATCTGCGCCGCCGTCCACTCGCTGAAGCCGAGGTAGCGCGCCTTTCCCTGCCTAACGACCTCGGTTAGCGCCTCCATCGTCTCCTCGAGCGGGGTCTGCGAGTCGTAGCGGTGGCACTGGTAGAGATCGACGTAGTCTGTGCGGAGGCGCCGCAGCGAGTCGTCGATCTGCTTGAAAACCTGTTGCCGCGAGAGCCCCTGGTTCTCGCCGGTGTCGTCCATCGGGAAGAAGAGCTTGGTCGCGAGCACGTAGGAGTCGCGCTCGCGGCTCTGAAGCACGTCGCCGAGAAATGTCTCGGCGGCGCCGCGGCCGTAGACGTTCGAGGTGTCGATGAAGTTGATGCCGACCTCGAAGGCCTTGTCGACGCAGGCGCGCGCGGCCGTGTCGTCGACCCCGACGCCGTAGGTCAGCCAGGAGCCGAGCGCGATCTCGGATACCTGAAGGTCGCTGGAGCCGAGTTGCCGGTAGCGCATGCCCGCATTCCTACCGAATCGGTGAGGGCTCGCGTCGAGGCGTCTCCCCGCCAAACCAGACGCGGCCTCGCGCGACAGTTCGTGAGGACTGTCCCCACGAACTGGCGCGGCGGGCCATGGCTAGTGCAACAAAAGTGTGACTCTTTATCCACAACCACGTCCCGAACGGACGGTTCACAGCCAAGGAAAGCTCAGGCGAGTCGCCCGCCTACACTTCACAGGATGTCCGCGACCGACTATGAAGCGGTCCCGGCGGTCGCAGGCGAAGCGACGGCACGCGCCGGAACCGTGGTGATGAAGTTCGGCGGAACCTCCGTCGGCGACCCGCAGAAACTCAAGAACGTGGCGGCCCGAGTCGTCGCCGCCCATGCGGAAGGAACCCGCGTCGTCGCCGTCCTTTCGGCGATGGGTGACACGACCGACGACCTCGTCCGCCTCGCCTACGAGATCTCACCGCGCCCCGAGCCGCGCGAGCTCGACATGCTGATCTCGGTCGGCGAGCGAATCTCGTGCGCGCTAGCTGCGATGGCGATTCACGACCTCGGTAGCGAGGCGATCTCGCTCACCGGTAGCCAAGCGGGGATCGTCACCGATACCGCCCACGGCAAGGCGAAGATCGTCGACGTACGCGCCCGCCGGATCCACGAGGCGCTGGACGAAGACAAGGTCGTCCTCGTCGCGGGCTTCCAGGGCGTCTCCACGAACCTGGACATCACCACCCTGGGGCGCGGCGGCTCCGACACGACTGCCGTCGCCCTCGCGGCGGCCCTCAGCGCGAGTCACTGCGAGATCTACACCGACGTCGCAGGCGTCTTCAGCGCCGACCCGAGAGTCGTCCCGAACGCACGGAAGCTCCATGCCGTCAGCTACGACGAGATGCTGGAGCTCGCCGCCTCAGGCGCAAAGGTGCTTCAGCTACGCTCGGTCGAGGTCGCGCGAAACTACGGCGTCAAGCTGCACGTTCGCTCGACCTTCAGCGACGACGACGGCACCTGGGTCACCGAGGAAGACGAGCGGATGCTTGAAAAGGCGATCATCTCCGGCGTTGCGCACACGTTCGACGAGGCCGTCTACCGCGTACGGTCGGTCGACCGCGCCGACCTCTTCGCTGCGCTCGCCGACGCCGGAGTGAACGTGGACACGATCATCCAGACCGGTGACGAGATCGTCTTCTCCGCGCCGCTTTCCGACCGCGGCGAGGCTGAGACTGCGCTCGACCGAGCCTCGGCCGACCGCGAGTGCATCGAAGGGCTCGCCAAGGTGAGCTTGATCGGCGCAGGCATGAAGAGCCACCCGGGCATCGCCGCCCGCACCTTCGAAACCCTGCGTGACATCGGCGCCGACCCCCGCTTCATCGTGACCTCGCCGATCAAGATCTCGTTTTTCGTCGAGCGGGCCGACGCGGAACGGACGGTGCTCGCACTCCACGAGGCGTTCGACCTCGCCTCGGCGGGAAGCGAGCGAGAGCATGTCTGAGCACTGAACGAGCTCGCGACCATCGCCGCCGAGGTCGGCACGCCGTTCTATGCGTACGACCTCGACCTCTTCCGTGAGCGCATCCGAGCTTTCGAAAAAGCGCTCGATGGCGTGCCGCACTTCACGTGTTACGCCGTCAAGGCCAACGACGCGCTTTCCCTGCTCCGCGTCGTAGCAGCCGAGGGAATCGGAGCGGACGTCGTCTCCGGCGGCGAGCTCGCCAAGTGCCTGAGGGCCGGGATCCCTCCCGCTGGTATCGCCTTCTCGGGAGTCGGCAAGCTGGAGGGTGAGATACGGGCAGCGGTCGAAGCCGGCATCCGCTCGCTCAACGTCGAATCGCTCGACGAGCTGGACGATGTGGCCACGGCGGCGCGCGCGCTGGGACGCGTCGCGCCAGTGTCGGTGAGGCTGAATCCCGACGTTTCGGGTG